>JBDTMQ010000178.1:0-2534 GCA_039934155.1 Acidobacteriota bacterium
CCGGTGAAAGGTGCCCCCGAGCGAAAGTTCCCCCCAGTGATCGAGAATGCCTCCGGGCGGTCAAATGCCCGCCTGAAATTGCCGATGGTGATCGTTGATTGAATGGAAATAAGGGCTAATTCGTAATTTTCATTGTCCAAATCCTCAAAATTTGTTTCAATATTAGATATTGGTCCTGTTCCCGGAAGGTTTTCGTAAATATATGGCAAATAGTATTGGTGGCCTGAGCCGGCGGATGCTGGCATTTATTGGCCTAATTATTGTTGGGATTGTGATCGGCGTCCTGATCTACGCCCAGCAGATCTCTATCCTTTATGTACTTGCGACATTGTCGCTGGTAGTCCTCTTATTGGTTGTTGCTTTCGCCGACCTTGAAAACGTTGGTCGGAACGATATGGACAACGGGTTAAGCCGAGACTAGGAGATATACGAGTAATGCGTTTTTGCGTGAGTTTAATGACTGTGTTGGTGATGCTTGGGTCACTCAATGCCTCAGCGCGCGCAAATTCGGTTAATTCCTCTTATGCCGCCGATGGAGGTGTATCGGGCCTCAAATGGAAGGGAACGACGATCCCCATTGCTGTTTCTTCATCGCTTTTCTACGCCAATTACAACATTAAATCCGACAGTGATGTCGATGGTGCCCTCAGTCGCAGCCTCGCGGCGTGGTCAAGGGTTGCGAATATCGACTTCGCCGAAACACCTACGGATAAACTCAACGCAAGTCCGGTGGGCGGGGCGGGCGACGGGATCAGCTTAATCACGAATGCACCAACGGCTGAGAACGCTCTGCTGTTTCAAAAGGATCCGGACATCGTTGCGGCAACGACCCGCGTTTTTTATAACGGTCGCGGCCAGATTACCGAAGCCGACGTCGTGCTTAATCCGTATCAACAATTTTCGACCGACGGCACGATCGGAACGTTCGATCTCGAATCCACTCTCACGCATGAGATCGGGCATCTGCTTGGCCTAGACCACTCGCCGATACTCGGTGCCACGATGCACGACAATTACGGCAAGAACGGCCTTTACGGTCTGCAGAGTTTTGGCGTACGTTCGCTCGGCGCCGCCGATATAGCTGCCGCCAGAGCGATCTATGGTGCGCGGCAAGAAGACAGTGAATGCTGTGGCCGGATCGCTGGCAAAATACTTTCATCAACTGGCAGACCTGTAAAGGGAGCCGTCGTGTGGCTCGAGGACGTAAAGACCGGTGCCGTTTTTGGGGGAACTCAAACGTCGGCAGACGGCAGCTATAAATTTGCGGGCCTGGCGTCCGGCACATTTAAGGTCCAGGCCCAATCCGGCGCCGGCGCTCGTACCGGCTTCAGCACACAGGATCTGGGTGAGGCTGTTGTCGACAAGAATGAAACTTTATTGCCGGCAAAGCGGATAAGTCCGGCGCCAGGTGGTATTGAGCTTTCTTATATCGGGTTTAACGGACAATTGTCCGACCTACCGGTCCCTTTGTCAGCCGGCCGCACATATATCGTATATCTCGGCGGTCGAAATCTTGATCCAAAGCGAATTACTTTCGGCTTTGACTCGCCTTTTCTAAGCGTTGTGCCGAACAGTGTGAACACGCCGGATTTCGGTGACGAGATCAGCGTAGTCAGTTTCGAAGTGAGGGTCGACCCAAAAACGCCGACAGGTGAATACAGTATATTCGCTGCCTCCGAAAAAGGTCAGCGGCAAGTGCTCGCAGGGGCGTTTACCGTCGACAAATCCGGCAACAATTTTAGCCGCTCGGTCCTTGCAAAAGACTAGTCCGTCTGTGTATTAGAATATTGCAATTTTAAGCCTTTTGTGCATAATCGTATTGTTCACCTCCCCGGTGAACATACGGTCACGAGGGGTGAGGACTTGTGACCAAAGGGGCGACGGTGTGGGAGACGTCGCCCCGCTAATTTTTAAACGCTGTGCCCGGGTGAAATTTTGCTCGCGGTGCTTTCGAGCGTAGAATCTAAATGTTCTGAATATTCGCTCTTGTGAGGACGCGGTCTGTCCTGAACGTTTTTCTTTTTCATGAAACAGAAGAGGCGCAGCCGATTCACCCGGTGGTTATTCAACGAGGTTGGCGAGCTCGAAGGCCCGCACGAAAAGGAGGGCAAACATCACGCACGTCCATGGTGGCAAGTGATGTGTCTCACCGGTGTAGACTATTTCTCGACGCTCGGATATCAACCGGGTATCGCGCTCCTTGCGGCCGGCGCACTTTCGCCCTTCGCCACACTGGTTCTTGTCCTGCTTACTTTGTTCGGCGCCCTGCCTATGTATAAACGGGTGGCGGAAGAAAGCCCGCACGGCGACGGTTCGATCTCAATGCTCGAAAAGCTTCTGTCGCGGTGGAAAGGCAAAATGTTCGTCCTGATGCTGCTCGGATTTGTAGCGACGAGTTTTATCATCACTATCACATTGTCCGCCGCCGACGCGACGGCCCACATCATTGAAAACCCGTTCGTCGAACATAACATTGATTTCCTGAACCACAAGATCATTGTCACGCTGGTCCTGGTCGCGGGGCTTGGCGCGGT
>JBDTMQ010000179.1:0-8227 GCA_039934155.1 Acidobacteriota bacterium
TGTCCGTCATTGTTAGTGTTCGTCGTGCTGCCCGGGATCTCAGGGCTGCTGATCGAGAGTTTTACGCCCGCCGCCGGCTTGCCGTCAGGCTGATAGACCTTCCCGCTTATCAGATGACTGCCGCCCTCACTCGGCCGGTTGCGGTCACCGATGCCTTGTCCTGATACCGCTCCGACAAAAATGCTTGCGGCGATGAAAATAAACATTAACTGCAGTTTGTTTCTCATAACTCCACCTCAACTACGAAATGTCGATCGAATCAATGACCCCTATTATCGCCGAATCGACCGGGCAATCCTTATTACCGTCAGCCATTCGCGCCGACGAGCCGCTGACAACGAGCACCTTTTCGTGAAAGCCTGCGCCGACGGTGTCGACCGATACAACATAACCGCTTTGATCGGCACCATCTACATCGATCGGCCTTACGATCAAAAGTTTTTTACCCTGGAGTCGCTCGTCCTTTTGTGTCGAAACGACCGTTCCGATAATTCTTCCGATTATCATATTTTGTGTGGCCGGCTGGAATTGCAGAGCGGCGACAAAACCGCTGCTCCTCATCGGCGGCCGATCACTTCATAACTACCGGCAAAGTTTCGTCCACGCTCGAATGCGGTCGAGGGATTACATGTACGCTGACAAGTTCGCCAACGCGGCGGGCCGCTGCCGCACCGGCGTCGGTCGCCGCTTTCACAGCGGCAACGTCACCGCGAACGATCGCCGTGACAAAGCCCGCGCCGATCTTTTCATATCCCACAAGCTGGACGTTCGCGGCCTTGACCATAGCGTCGGCCGCCTCGATCATCGCCACCAATCCCTTGCATTCCACCATTCCCAATGCTTCCTGCATTTAATTAAGCTCCTGAATTCATTCTAGAGGTTTGAAAGCCCTGTTAGTTTAACTCAATCCGGCCGCCTGGCTCAAAAGCTCGATCAATTCCTCACGCGTAAATGCAACCTTGACACCGTTGGCTTCAACTGCGGAACCGGCGTGATCGCAGCCGGCTTCGATCTGATGAAGATAGCCGCAAGCCTGGCATCGAGCCGATGAGTTCAGATAACCCGCCTTTTCTCTGATATTTATTAATTTTTCGATCGCATCGGCCGGCAGGTCGTTCGCGCCGCCGAGAGCTTTAGCAAGGATAGCGATCCTGGCCGTGTGTTCGAGAGTTTCCAGCCGGTCAAATGCCTGCCAAAGGTCCTCGCCATACGCGACGGCACCGTGGTTAGCCATCAGCAGAGCGTTGTGATTTTTAACAAAGGGACGCATGGCGTCGGTCAGTTCACTGGTCGAAGGCGTTCCGTAATCGGTGAGCGGTACACAGCCGAGCGTTAATATAACTTCTGAGAGTATCGGCTTATCGATCGGTAGCCCGGCAACGGAAAAGGCTGTGCCGTGCGGCGGATGTGCATGACAAACAGCTCTGATGTCCGGCCTTTCCTTATAGATCAGCAGATGCATTGCCAGCTCAGACGAGGCTTTTTTATCGGTCAAGGGCCGGCCTTCCATATCGGTAATAGCCAGGCAATCTTCGGTCATCCGCCCTTTGCAGGTCATGGTCGGCGTAGCCAGCACACGATCTTCGCCCAGGCGAATACTAACGTTACCGTCAGACGAAACCACATAACTACGGCTGTAGAGAAGCGCACCGACCTCACAAATTAGTTTTCTCGCCTGAGACTCGTCCATGAATGATTCGTATATAAAGATCCGATCCGGACCTTCATATGTCGGCTGTAATTCGACGTGAGAGAAATAAGAAGCCACAGATTAACACACATCAAACCATGCGCTAACCTGCGGCAGATTTATCGTGAACAAACTAACGGCCGTGTACATGACCCGGTCGGATCGGGCGAACCGGCGGTGGTTGCGGTGCATCCGGCAGCACGGGCGGAACCGCGAGTTCGAGCTCGTCGGGCGACCAATTATTTATTGCCTCGCGCCGAAGAACTTCTAATTCCCTGCGCTGTCTCTCGTTCGTTTCACGAAGCTCCCTGTTTTCACGTATCAGCCCCTGTTCGTGACACCCTTTCAGAGCGGCTCTGCGAAACGGCGACGTAAGCGGTACGAACAGGCTCGCAATAAAAAGGCCAGCGGCGAATGTCAGTAAAAACGGGACAAAACGCTTAACTACTCCTCTGCATGACATAAGTTCACCTCGATCAGTTCAATCGGTACTCAGTAACTGTTGGATGCCGGATCATTCAATTTAGTTCCCGGACAAAAGCATTGTGCTTTGCTGGTAATGAACCGATCCGCCGCATCGTGGCCGAAGCCGAGTGACCGCTACATCTATATTAACGTTTTTGCACCAATGCTAAAAGTTTTTACGTGCGAATACCTCTTATGTTGCACAAATTTTTTTTCGTCGGCCCGGGAATTGATCGAACCGAGTTCGCCAGGCCTCGCGTCCAACCATCGGAACGTTTCGCTGGACGGTCCTTTGATTACGGCCCGGCCACGTGATTAGAGCGTTTCACCCATTGCCCGAAAAGTTTTTTTTCGCTACAATTTGTTTCACGTGTGAAACATGATCGCTTATCTCTCTGGCAAACTACGCGAAAAGCAAGCTAATCAAGTAATCATCGATGTCGGCGGCGTCGGGTATGAGGTCTTTATCCCTCTGTCGACCTTTTACGAATTAGGCGACGAGGGCAGCGACATCGAGCTGAGGATCTATACGCACATTCGCGAGGACACACTTCAGCTTTTTGGATTTAAGACCGTCCGTGAACGGGACCTGTATCTGAAGTTCATATCCGTTCAGGGAATCGGTGCGAGATCTGGAATTACAATGCTATCGGGGATGAGCGTTGACGAGATCGTGCGGGCGATCCAGACGAATGACCTGGCTCGCTTGACCACAATTCCCGGTGTCGGACGAAAAACGGCAGAGCGGCTTGTGGTAGAACTTCGGGATAAACTGGATGAACTCAAGACCGGATCGATCGAATCCGCTGTCGATGGTGCTGGAGCCGGTCGCCAAAGCGATGAAATATTTGATGACGCCCTGTCAGCGCTTGTAAATCTCGGCTATCAAAAGAACGCGGCTGAGAAAGCCCTAATGCAAGCAGTGCGCGATGGTGTCGAACCAAACGTCCAAAAACTTCTTCGTGCCGCGCTGCAGAGATTGGCTAAATAATGCAGGAGTTAGCAACCAAATTCAGAAGCGATCTCGAACGCCTTGACGGCAAAGCGGTCTTCGCACTTCTTTATGCCGCCGCGGCCCTCGCCTGTATCTTTTATCTCAAGGATCCGGCCAAATTCGCGGCGATCACCTCCGGGACTCGCCTCGCTGAATTCGGATCTTTTGTCGCCAATTCGCCGGATAACAATTTGCCGGGCCTGGTCTGGTGGGTCGGGATCAACGTCCTGCTGTATGTGGTCCCGCCGATATACGTCATTAAGTTTCGATGGCGCGAAGATCTCGAGAATTACGGTCTGAAATTCAGAGTCGAGGCCGGATTTTGGAAGATCCTTTTGATCAGCGTTGCGGTTATGCTGCCCATCGTGTTTTTAATGTCGCTGACCAGTGGCTTTTCTGCGAAATATCCATTTCTGCAGATATATGACGGCACGCCGTATTTGGGCAAGCCATTCTTGACCTGGGAGCTGGTCTATTTCGCACAGTTCTTTGGTCTCGAGTTTTTCTTTCGAGGGTTTTTACTGCATAGCCTGAAGCGCTCTTTGGGTCTCTATTCGATCTTTGTGATGACGGTACCTTATTGCATGATCCATTTTGGAAAACCGCCCGCCGAGACATTTGCGGCGATCGCCGCGGGCGTTTTTTTGGGCTGGCTCAGCCATCGAAATGGCAACATCTGGTTGGGCTTGTTACTTCACTGCACCGTCGCGTTCTCGATGGATGTTCTCGCGTTATTTAACAAGGGGTTGCTTTTTTGAACTGCGAGTCTGAGCCGCACAGCATTTATTAGAGTCTTATATGGAGAATTCTTCGGCAATCGATATCCGAGTTGGCGGCGTAACCGATGAAGAACGTCGTTTTGAGTTGACGCTTCGTCCTGACAAAATGGCCGACTATATCGGTCAGAAAAAGGTCAAGGACAACCTGCGCGTTTTTATGAAGGCGGCATTAAAGCGGCATGAAGCATTGGATCACATCCTTCTGACCGGACCGCCGGGCGTCGGCAAAACGACGTTGTCGAATATTGTTGCAAATGAGATGGGCTCGGCGCTGAGATCAACTGCGGGACCGATCATTGAAAAGGCCGGTGACCTGGCCGCGATCCTGACAAATCTTGAAGAGCGCGACGTTCTTTTCATTGACGAGATCCATCGTCTGAACCCCGCGATCGAAGAGATACTTTATCCGGCTATGGAAGATTACAGCCTTGATCTGATGATCGGTCAGGGTACGGCCGCGCGGTCGATCAAACTCGAATTGCCCAAATTTACTCTCGTCGGGGCAACGACCCGGCCCGGAATGATCACGGCGCCGCTTCGGGGTCGCTTCGGGATCATTTTTCACCTGGACTTTTATGGAATAGACGAACTTAAGGATATCGTCGACCGTTCGGCCGGGATCTTAGGTGTGGAAATCGACGAAAACGGCTCTCGCGAGATCGCCCGACGCTCGCGTGGAACTCCGCGAATCGCCAACAGGTTGCTGCGGCGGGTTCGGGATTTTGCAGAGGTGGATCACGAAGGGAAAATAACCGAATCTATCGCCGACAGCGCACTCGACCGCATGGAGGTCGATACGTATGGACTGGATGAAATGGACCGCAAGCTTCTTTTAACTATTATCGAGAAATTTGATGGCGGTCCCGTTGGCCTTGGCACTCTCTGCGCTGCCCTTCAGGAGGAAAAAGACTCGCTGGAAGAGATAATCGAACCTTATTTGCTGCAGATCGGCTTTCTCAACCGTACCCCACGCGGACGAATGGCAACAAGGCTGGCTTACCAGCATTTCGGTCTGAATTTTGAGATCAAGGCTCCCGGCTTGTTTGAATGAGCGAGCTACCGAACTTGTTTCGAGTAAGGACTCACTAGAAAGGAAGAAAGGCCGCTTGCATCTGGAAAGCGGCCCCCTCTCAGTTACTCAAACTGGGTTTACATCGATCAGTCCTCTTCCTCAGCCTCGATAGCAAGTAACGACGCGCTCGTCACCAAGTCATCTTCGCCGGTCTTGATGAGAGTTACGCCCTGAGCGCTCCTGCCCGTATGACGGATCTTGTCCACGCCCAGACGGATCAGTTTCGCCTGCTGGGTGATGATCATTATTTCTGAGTCTTCTTCGACTGGAAACGCGGCAACGACCTTACCGGTCTTTGCCGTGGTTTTCATGTTAATGACACCTTTACCGCCTCGTTTCGTGAGACGGTAGCTTCCGACCTGAGTCTGCTTTCCGAATCCCTGTTCGGAGACCGAAAGAACCTTTTGCGAACCTTCGGGCGAAACCGCACAGACCGAAACAACAAAATCGCCGGCTCGAAGATTTACCCCACGGACGCCGCGGGCAACACGGCCCATCGGCCGAACGTCGCTCTCGTTAAAACGAATAGCCATTCCGTCATGAGTGGCGATAAAGATCTGCTGCTTTCCATCAGTACGAATGATGTCGAGCAACTCATCGCCCTCGTCAATGTTTATAGCGTTGATGCCCGAAGCTCGTATATTTTGGTAATCCGAAAGCTTTGACTTCTTGATCACGCCGTGCCGAGTGACCATGGTCAGATAAATTTCTTCCACGAAGTCACGTACGGGCATTACAGCCACAAGCTTTCTTTCGCTCGAAAGCTGCACAAGATTTACGACGGCTTTTCCGCGAGCGGCGGCGGCGGCCTCCGGGATCTCGTGAACCTTGATCTTAAAGACCTGACCGTCGTCGGTAAAGATCATCAGATAGGCGTGTGTCGAAGCGATAAACAGATGTTCGACAAAATCCTCGTTCTTTGCCGTTGCCCCGAGTCGGCCCTTTCCGCCGCGGCCCTGTCTCGAATAGGTCGAGACCGGCGTCCGTTTGATATATCCGGCCTTTGTTACGGTGATCGCGACATCCTCATCCGGGATCAGATCCTCGATACTTAGCTCAACACCGGCGTCGACGATCACGGTCCGTCGAGCGTCCCCGAACGTCTTTTTGACCTCATCGAGTTCATTTACGATCACTTCTCTGAGGACACCCTCATTGGCAAGAATGTTTTCGAGTTCAGCGATATGCTTGATCAAAGCAGCATATTCATCGAGGATCTTTTGGCGTTCGAGTGCCGAAAGGCGACGAAGCTGAAGGTCGAGAATGGCCTGTGCCTGTATTTCGGTAAAGCCAAGAGATACAACGACCTTATCGAGATCTTTAAGAAACGCATCCTGCGACCTGCCGCCGGTAATGCCGCGCCAGCTTTTGACTTCGCGAATAGTGCCGAGCTTGCCGGTCAACCATGATTTAGCTTCGTCGACCGAGCGTGAATTGCGTATTAGCGGAATGATATAATCCAGAGCATCGATGGCCTTGTTAAGTCCCTCTAAAATATGAGCACGCGCCTGTGCCTTTCTAAGCTCGAATTCGGTTCGCCGGCGAACAACTTCGCGCCTGAATTCAAAGAAATACTCTAGCATTTCCTTCAAATTCAGCACTCGCGGCTGGCCGTCAACGATCGCAATATTAATGATCCCGAACGATGACTGAAGCGGTGTCAGCTTATACAGCTTATTCAGGACGACCTGAGGAACGGCATCGCGTTTCAGCTCGATAACGATCCGCATTCCTTCACGGTTCGATTCGTCGCGCAGCTCCGATATCCCGTCAAGCCGTTTTTCATGTACGAGTTCGGCGATCTTTTCGATCAGTCGGGCCTTGTTTACCTGATAGGGTATCTCGGTCACCACCACCGCATCGCGCTCGCGCTCGCCTCGTCCGACCCGATCGATGGCGGCCTTAGCACGCATTTGAAGAATGCCGCGGCCCTCCCGATACGCCCGGTGGATCTCTTCACGGCCATAGATAAATCCAGCTGTCGGAAAATCGGGGCCTGGCACATATTTGATCAGTTCATCGACCGTTATTTCAGGTTTACGAATAAGCGCGATCGTCGCGTTTATTATCTCGGTCAAATTATGCGGCGGGATCTTTGTCGCCATTCCCACCGCTATCCCTTCCGACCCGTTTACGAGTAGGTTCGGGAAGCGGGCCGGCATTACTTTTGGCTCCGACAGCGAATCGTCGTAATTCGCCTGAAAATCCACCGTCTCCTTTTCTATATCCGCCAGCATCTCGTTGGCGAGTTTTTGCAGTCTTACCTCGGTATATCGCATCGCCGCCGGATTATCACCGTCGATCGAACCGAAATTGCCCTGGCCGTCAACTAACGGATACCGAAGAGAAAAGTCCTGAGCGAGACGAACGACCGTATCATAAACGGCCGTGTCGCCATGCGGGTGATATTTGCCGATCGTGTCGCCGACAACGCGTGCCGATTTCTTATATGGCTTGTTATAGGTATTGCCGAGCTCGTGCATCGCCCACAGTACGCGGCGATGAACAGGCTTAAGTCCGTCTCGAACGTCTGGCAGAGCACGTCCAATAATGACGGACATTGCATAGTCGAGATACGATCGTCGCATCTCGTCTTCGATATTTATCTGATTGCGTTCTAAAAGTGAGTCCATTTTGTATACTTCGAATTGTTCGCTGAGGCCGGTCGGTGAAACTGAAGGTTTCCTGACAGAGCGCTAAAAAAATATGGAAATAAAAACCATTTGATGGTATTCTTATTTTATCAGGCGATCAGCCTGTTTAGCAACCTTGCTAATCCTCGCAAGACCTCGCTAACCCGATCAAAATAATATCTTTAGCGAACCCCCGAACGACAGCTGTTTTGGCTGCAAAATACACCAAAAATGTCATCCCTTGTAACAGAAAAGGACGGACGCCGCATTCAGCGTTATTCATTGGCTCTGCCGACTCGGGTCGAGGTAAAGGTTGACCAGAAATTCTCGTGGAATGAGATCACTCGTCTCGAGGATGTGTCGGCTTTTGGAGCGGGATTCCTGCTCAAAAGACCTGTCAAACGCGGGCGGATCATCCTCGCCAGCGTGCCGATGCCGCGACAGCTTCGGGTCTATGACTTTCTGGAGCCACAGTATAGGGTTCATTGCCTCGTTCGGCGATGCGTGCCCGTGGGAACGAATCCTGGTGCCGAGACCTATGCCGTTGGCGTTGCCTTTATTGGTAAACATCCGCCGGCAGGATACAACGAAAAT
>JBDTMQ010000180.1:0-8625 GCA_039934155.1 Acidobacteriota bacterium
ATGCAGGCCAAAAAAGCCGGCGATTTAAGTTGGGGGAACTTCATATCTTCCTCAGATTTTTATTTGTGGATTGTTTAATCGGTCCGATCTCGATCCTGCCTGGGTGAAAGGCCGAATTCGGCAGCGGGCGAATGGCCGATTGTAAGTGATTTGGAGGCCGAAATCAAAGGGTATTTGTCGATTACAGGCAGTAAAAACCGGTATGGTATAATTCGGCTAAACTCAATTCAGCCTTTTTATTTCCAAAACAACTGACGGAGTGCAGCAATGTCCATAGATCACAACAAGATACAAGAACTTCTCGGCGATGAGTCCGACCAGCTTTTGAATCACGTCTCGACCACGATTTCGAAGGAAGATCTGCACTTACCGGGCGGAGACTTCGTTGACCGCATCTGGGCAAATTCCGATCGGCCTCCGACGGTTTTGAGGAGTCTTCAAACCTTGCAGGACAACGGCCGATTATCGGGAACGGGATATCTTTCCATCCTGCCGGTCGATCAGGGGATCGAACACTCGGCGGGCGCAAGCTTTGCACCCAATCCCGAATATTTCGATCCGGCTAACATCGTTAAATTGGCCGTTGAAGGCGGCTGCAACGCTGTCGCATCGACGTTCGGTGTGCTGGGTTCGGTCGCCCGTAAATTCGCACACAAGATCCCTTTTATTGTAAAGATGAATCACAACGAACTCCTGACCTACCCGAACAAATTTGACCAGGTGATGTTCGGGACGGTCGACCAGGCAAGAAATATGGGCGCGGTGGCCGTCGGCGCGACGATCTATTTCGGCTCGGATGAATCGACCCGACAGATAACAGAGGTTTCAGAGGCGTTCGATTATGCGCATGAGCTCGGAATGGCGACGATACTTTGGTGCTACCTGCGCAATCCGGAGTTCAAGACCGCGGATGGCGACATGCACACCGCTGCTGACCTGACGGGACAGGCAAACCACCTCGGCGTGACCATACAGGCCGACATAATCAAGCAAAAACTTCCCGAGCGTAACGGTGGATACAATGCCCTAAATATCGAAAGCAGTTACGGCAAGACGAATAAAAAGATCTATTCCGAGCTGACGACCGATAATCCGATCGATTTGGTGCGTTATCAGGTCGCGAACTGTTATATGGGGCGATGCGGGCTAATAAATTCAGGTGGCGAATCAAAAGGTGCCAGTGATCTGGCCGACGCTGTTCGCACGGCGGTCGTCAATAAGCGAGGCGGCGGTACCGGATTGATATCAGGACGAAAGGCGTTTCAGCGGCCGATGGCCGAGGGCGTCGAACTGCTCAATGCGATACAGGATGTTTACCTTTCAAAAGAAATAACGGTTGCATAGCGATCACGATCGATAGTTCAGCAAAATGCGTCGGTGCGAAAACTTCGCCCGGCGCATTTGTTTGCAAAAAGTCGTTAAAGATATTTTCCCTTGCCGATCTGATAAGTGCCGTTGAGAAATGGGTTCGAGATCCGCTCATTTCCAACAGTGGTTTCCGGTCCGTGCCCCGAGTAAACGGTAAAGTCATCATCCAATGAGAGGATTTGTTCGGTTATCGAGCGAATCAGCTGTTCGTGGTCGCCGCCGGGTAGATCGGTCCGGCCGATCGAGCCAAGAAAAAGGCAGTCGCCGACAAATACTTTTTTCTCGGTCAGCTCAGCCAAAACGACGTGACCTCGCGTATGGCCCGGGCAGTGTCTTACCGAAAAACTCAGATCTCCGACCGCATACGTTTCATTGTGTTCCCAGTTTCGCGTAACCGGGGGCGGTATCTCGTGTTCGAGACCGAGAGCCGCAAGCTGGTGCTGAGGGATACCGAGGAACAGAGATTGATGCGGCAGGCCGTAGTACAGTTCCTCGTCGTCTTTATGAAGTATGATCTCGGCCTGCGGAAATGCTGCCGATAAGGCTCGCGTGCCGCCTATATGATCCAGGTGACCATGGGTTAACGTGATCGCTTGCAGATCCAGATCGTTTTGCTCTATGAATTCGATCAACGCACTTGAGCTTTCACCGGGATCGATACATATCGCCTGCCTCGTGCGGCCGCAGGCAACGATTCGAGTATTTTGCTGAAAGGGTGTGAGAACAAATCTTTCTACTATCATTTTGAAATCAGGTCTTCGAGGTGCGGAGCGACCTCAAACGGTGCGGACCATCTGTTTCTGATCACATATTCGATCGCCTTTCTATAGGTCTTGGCGTCCGGACGTCCCGTAAAACACGGCGTATCAATATCACTCAAATTCAAATAGCTGACGAGGCACATTAAAACCATCCAAAAAAGGATCTCATCACGGCTGCCAATCGGATTGTGTTTTACGATCGCTTCGCGGTCATCCCTAACACCCTGGCAGATCCGGACAAATTCGGCCTCACTAATAGTCACCATCGATAAAATTAGAGCATATTCGAAATCGGTTCACAATGGACTGATTTCGAACAGGGTACTCCGTCTTTTATTAATCGTGTACTGAAAAAAGACACCCGTCAAAATGACCGCAGATTGAACAAAACGCAAAGATAAAGTGTTTTAGCGATATTTACCCGGGCCACCAACTTTGGCATAACCCTTGCTATAGAGACTGCCATCGGAAGGTAGTAGTGAAATCACGGAAGGACAGCTGAAGCAAAGAAGGACGAGCAAAGGGAAAGGCGAAACGCCAAGAGCGATCGCAAAATAGTTTTAGGTTCTGACGTGTTTTGAGGAAAGGCCGGTTTGCTTGGGGGAAATCTTCGGGTGTGGGCACGAAGACTTTGCCGGCTTTTCCTCAAACAATCTCTTTGTAGCTTTGTAGGTCTCAAAATTTTAAGGTGTTTGATCTTTGAAAATTAAAACATGAAATGCCTCCACATCTAACTTTATAGGGTGAACATTTATCTACGCTAATCTCACATTCCAACTTGGAGCTTTCGAGTTTTAATTTTCATAATTCGCCGGGTCATTTTAATGGCCCGGCATTTATTTTTCTTCCTCGTACATCAAATAATGTGATCGGAACATTCCGAGCGTCTCATACACCGATCGCGCCGCATTATTTGTATTTTCGACATATAGTCTGAATCCGCAGACATTTCTTGCCTCGGCTCTTTCTTTTACAAATTCATAAAGTCGACGATAAATGCCTTTGGCCCGATGCTCCGGCAAAGTATAGACGCTTTGTATCCACCAGAACCAGCCATCGCGCCAGTCGCTCCATTCATACGTCACCATTAAACCGGCAACGATCTTTCCTTCTTCCTCGGCAACCGCATAAAAGCCCTTAGTTTCGTCTGAGAAGACAGCGGTTACACCTGCGCGCAAGGTTTCCGCGTCGAGTTCACGGTTCTCGGTTTCGAGCGCCATAGCGCGGTTGAATTCGACTAGCGAGTCTATATCGCTAGCGGCTGCGACACGTATCTCCACACTCGGCTCCTTGACGAAAGCCCTGCGGCTAACTACTCTAAAATGTTTTGCCCGCTCAGGCGGACGCTTATCTATGAATCTACGCATACTTTATCACGGCAATTGTTTTGACGGCGTTTCGTCCGCGGCCATTTTTACAAAGTTTTATCGCGGGGTCGTTGACCCATCGGCGCATATTCGATATTTCCCGACGATGCATCGGGCCGGAAATGCTTTCGACCCCGGACAGTTCGACGGCGACGAGAATGCCATCGTGGATTTCAAGTATTCTGCCGACCCGAGATTGACGTGGTGGTTCGACCATCACCAGTCGGCCTTTCTCTCCGAGGATGACGAAAGGCACTTTCTTGAAGACAGCTCAGGCAAGAAATTCCTGGATACCACGAGCGCCTCATGCGCTGAGTTTATTGCTCGCATCGCCCGGGAAAAATTTGGATTTGAAGACCCGTCGCTCGCCGAATTGATCGAATGGGCGCACATCATTGACGGCGCTTTTTACGAATCGCCGGCTCAATGCGTCGAGCTGCGGTCGCCGGCGCTGAAACTGATGCAGGTGATCGAAGGTGAAAAGGACCCGGCCTTCGTCGAGTCGATAATTACAGGGCTGACAGAACGGTCGCTGGACGAGATCGTGCTCGGAAAAGACTTTCAGGAGCGTCTCGAGCCGATCCTCCGCCAGCATTGGGCGACCGTCGACCTTATAAAAGAGCGTGCCGTTTACGATCGCGGCGTCGTTAGTTTTGACCTGACGGATACGGGCACCGACGGCTATAATAAATTCATTCCGTATTACTTTTTCCCCGAGACGACCTATAACGTTGCGCTTACGCAAAGCAGCTTTCGTACAAAGATATCGGTTGGTTCAAACCCATGGTCGCCTCGGCCGAGGATCCATAATATAGCCGAGATCTGCGAACGCTATGGCGGCGGCGGCCACGCCGTCGTGGGTGCGATCTCACTAAAACCTGACGAATTGGAAAAGGGACGCGCTTTTATGAGAGAGATCATCGAAGAACTACAATTTGCTAAATAAAAAAAGCGGCCGATGGGCCGCCGGTTCCTTCTGGTAACTAAATGGCAGAATCATTGTCAAAAAACCGTACTATTTCTTAACAAAAACCATCGTTGTGGAATTTGTTCCGCGCATGCTCGCCTGTTCTTTGATGACCGTGAGCGTTTTGCCGTCGGCTGCCAGCGACCACGCTTCTTTGGTGGTGAAGGTAACTTCGCCATTCGGGCTGTTAAAGGTGCGTGACGTCGAGAATGTCGCTTTACCGCCGGCCTCGACCAGTCCTTTCAGCTTCATCGGCATTTTGCCGTTGGGCCCGTCGACCTCGATCGTTGTTTCCTTGCCGTCGAGGGTATAAACGTTCGTGGTGTCACTGCCGCCAAATCCACGTCCCATTCCGCCGCCGCCACCCGGCCTGCCCATACCGGCGCCCGCCGCTGCGGCATCCGCCGGCGGTGCCTGGCGTTTTGTCTCGGTCGTCACCTTTACATCTTTGGCCGTCTGTACGACGGTCATCGTCATTCCCTCGATCCTATTGCGTTCACCGAGCTGTGATTTGCTTACGTCGAGTGTCCACGTACCGGAAAAGTCGGGTGCCTTCTGTGCCGTCGCAGCAATTGCGAATATGCAGCAAAAAGCCGCCAGGGTAAATACCTTTTTCATTAAGATCTCCTTAGAAAAATAGAAAAGTTACGGACAATTAGACGCAGATCATAAGCCCGTGGCTCATAAGAAACTGTAAAGATTTGTAAAGGAAGGTGCTATACGCCGACCTCTTCCTCGACCCTGTGCAATTTGCTGTGCGTGTAACTGTAAAAAAAGTAAACCACAAGCCCTACGAGCAGCCATATCCCGAACCTGATCCAGTTGGTGACCCCGAGCTCGGTCATCAGATAAGTGCAGAACATAACGCCCAGCACGGGAATAAGCGAAAGGCGTTTCAATATGCATAAAACCGTCATGCCGGCAGAAAACAGGATAAACACAAAGTACGGGAATTTGTGATAAAAAGCAGCCTGTTCGGTCGAGGTGTAGTCAGTGAAAAACCGCTGGATGGCTTCACCGTTAAAATAAAACAGGGCTCCCCAGGCCAAAACAAACAGGACCGGCGCGACATATCTCGAGCTCATATAAGGCACAAATCGTTTCTGGCCCGCAAATTCTTTATCTTTTACCAGCACACCCGCACAAACGATCGTGAACGCGAATAAAGTACCGATCACAGAAAGATCCGTCACCTCAGACAGATTCATAAAAAGCGCCGGTATCGCGACCAAAAAACCTGTCAGGATCGTTGAGAACCATGGCGTTCTGAATTTGGGATGAATTGATGAAAAGATCTTTGGTAAAAGGCCGTCGCGGCTCATTGCCATCCACAGCCGCGGCTGCCCGAGCTGGAAAACCAAAAGGACCGTTGCAATGGCGATTATTGCCGTCACGGCTATTACGCCTGAGACCCACGGAATATTCACGCCTTCGGGGCCGAATACAAAAGCCAGCGGGTCGCCGACGTTCAGCTTTGTGTAATTGACCATTCCGGTCAATACGAGGGCGAGCGTTACATACAGAACGGTGCAAATAATGAGCGAAAATATCATTCCTCTCGGCAGCGTTTTGTACGGGTCCTTACACTCTTCCGCAGTGGTCGAGAGTGCATCAAAACCGATATAGGCAAAGAATACGGCAGCCACACCAGTCATTACGCCGCCGAATCCGTTTGGAAGGAATGGATTCCAGTTCTTTGTATCGACATAAAACGCGCCCAGAACTATCACAAGAAGAATGATCGCAAGCTTTAAGGCGACCATAATGTTCGACGCCGTTTTCGACTCGCGAATACCGATGTAAACAAGAGCCGTAATTACGAAAACGATGCCAAGTGCCGGAAGGTCGGCAACGATAGGTATCCCGCCTACATGTGGTGCATTCGCCCATGCAGAATAGGCGTCGAGCTTGCCGCAGGTAATGTCGGTTGCGGTTTCGCAGGCCGCGCGAAGTCCCTCGACCGTCGTTCCGCCGTCGACAGCCGACTGGACCGCTGCGTAGCCCTGGCTTGCCGTCCGAAAATCCATCGTGAAGTTGAGCGGAATATTGATGCCATTGCTTTTGAGCAGGCTCGTAAAGTAATCACTCCAAGAAATTGCGACGGCAATGTTGCCGATGGCGTATTCGACCAAAAGATCCCAGCCGATTATCCAAGCCAACAGCTCGCCAAAACTGGCGTACGCATAGGTATATGCTGAGCCTGCGATGGGTATCTTTGAGGCGAATTCGGCGTAGCACAAGGCCGAAAAGCCACATGCAATGGCCGCGAAAATAAAAAGGAACACCACGCCGGGACCGCCGTTATACGAAGCCTGACCAACCATCGCAAAAATGCCCGCACCCACGATCGCCGCGATTCCAAGCATCGTCAGATCGAACGTGCCCAGCGATCGTCTGAGCCCCACGACCCTATCCTCGGCCGGGAATCCGGGAACCAGCGTTTCCGAATCCAAAAAACCGGCGGCGGCATCTGCCTGTATCTGCGCGATAGATTTTTTGCGAAACAGCGATTTGCTCATTTTTTTACTTTGGGCCGCGATCCAGAACGTTCGGCGGCAAAGGAATGTAATGCAAAAACTTTGCGAATTTTGACCGAAAAACCGGAAAGATGCAATGGAAACAGATGCTTATTAAGTATTTGGTGAGTTCAAAGCAATTAATTATCGTTTACAGCCCGGGCAGATACCGCTCAGGGCAAAGGAATATGAGAGATCCGATCCACGAGAATCTGAGCACGTCGTTCGTGAATATTGAGGCGTTGGTCAAATATCTAAGGCGGCTACAATTCGTCGGCAAGGTACGAATAGAATTGAGCAGCTACGAAGCAGAGATCGTTTTCACAGCCGGACATCGCCTCCGGGCCCGCGATCTCGATCATATTACGGGTCGGGAGACTCGCGGAATGCGGGCATTAGAACAGATATTCACGCGATCTCAGGAACCTTGCGGACGAATCGACGTGATCAGCGGTTCGACAGGCGATGTACAACGTGACGTGTTCATTGATGAGACTATCGTGATCAACGCCAGAAATTCTGTGACCGGGCTTGGCGACCGACGCGTTATTTCCGGCCGTGCGAGCTCGACCATCAAACTTTCCGGTGATTGGCCGATCCTGCTCCAACTTTTATCAGAGCTTATCGCCGCTATTGACGACGAAACGGCCAAGGTGCCCCTCGATTTTGAAAGTGCTTTCAAAGGCGCCTGCCGTCGGCTCTCACTTCAATACCCATTCCTTGATCCGGCGTCCGATGTCGTTAAATACGTCAGCGGCCACCTTACCGTTAAGGGATATGTCGACCCCGAACTTCTGACCGTAGCGATGGGCGAGGTTTTATATTGTATCCTTGCGCGGCTGCGGCGAGTGCCGAGATTATCGTCGGTCTTTCATGCCAGCCGGCGATCAGTAATATCGCTGGCTCTGGCAAGGAAAAAAGAATACGACCGATTTTTAATAACCAAGCAGGTAGAACGCCTCATCGGCGGGTGACTATTGTAGGGGCAGGTCTTGTGCCTGCCCGTCGTGTTCTTACAAAACCCGTGCGGGTACAAGACCCGCCCCTACAGATTGCATTTGAATTTCAAATAATTTGGGGCGGATATGGAACCCGCCCCTTAGTTCTTCCGCAACACTGACGATTTCTGCACGGAACATTTGAATACCGGACGGCAGCCGTTAAGATATTCGCCATGGATTGGAAAATATTCGGAACTGCCTTTTTAACCCTGTTTCTGGCAGAACTCGGCGACAAGACTCAACTTGCCATCATTACTATGACGGCAAAAAGCGATTCTAAGCTGGCGATCTTTCTCGGAGCCAGCCTTGCTCTAGTGACAGTGTCGCTGCTCGCCGTTCTGTTTGGCGGACTCTTAAGTCAGTACATCCCGACCGAATGGCTGCAGCGGATCGTAGCCGTCGGATTTATTTTGATAGGCGTACTGATATTATTTGGCAAGCTATAATGGCCGGATTCAACTCTTCAGCCTATCGGCGTATTTCTTTCGGAATTTTGCAACTTTCGGCGCGACCACGGCCGCGCAGTACGGCTGGTTAGGGTTATTAAGAAAGTATTCCTGATGATAATCCTCAGCCGTGTAGAACTTATCCAACGTGGAAATGGCAGTCACGATCGGATCGCTATATATGCCCTCATCGCTTATC
>JBDTMQ010000181.1:0-5417 GCA_039934155.1 Acidobacteriota bacterium
CCGGTGCCCCGTTTGCCAAAACGGATCGATCCTAACAGTGCTGTGTACAAGAAAGTTATCGCGGGATTTTTGAAAAAGAAGGGTATCTTGCGGCAGGTCGTTAAGATCAAGCAGGCTTACAGTATCGATCTGGATGGCGACGGCAAAGACGAAGTTTTGATCGCCGCTACGAATTATAAAAAGGGTCTGTCGTCGGATGCGGCGGCCGGCGATTATTCTTTCGTTATGCTTCGAAAGATATCGGGAAAGACTGTGATCGATCATCTTTTAGAGGGCGATTTTATTACGAAACGTGTTGATTTTGGCGCGCCGACACAGAACGAGATCACTGCGATCGCCGATCTGAACGGCGACGGAAAAATGGAAATAGTGCTCTTCGGCTTTTACTATGAGGGCGATTTTGCCAGTGCGTTCGAGATCAAGAGTGGCAAACCCGTCAAGATCAAAGAATTCGAGATCGGATGTGGGGTCTGATAAGGATCGTTTGCCTTCAGAACAGCCCTTCGCCGAGAAAATTCTCTTTCAGATACCGAATCGTATCATTCAGTGTTTCCTGAGGATCACGCGGCGAAAAACCAAGTTCTTCTTCAGCTTTTGTTGATCGAAAATACCAGAAATGTTCGGCCTGCTCTACCTCTTTAGGTTCGACCGGCGACGCCTTTCCCCAATTCTTAAATACAGAGCTTACAAAACTAGAACCGGCGACGGCTAAGTTTCTCGGTATCCTGAGCATTGGAGCTGAAACACCCGACAACCTTTCAATTCGGCCAAAAAAATCCTCAAACGTCATATTCACGCCACCAAGAAGATATTTCTCCTTGTGCCTGCCTTTTTCGAGAGCACTAACAAAGGCAACAGCCGCGTCGCGAGCATCGACAAAATTAAGGCCGCCGCTTGGGGTGAACGGAATCTTTCGTCCAAGAAAATCCAGGACCGGTTTTGTAGAACTGAGGCGCTCGTCATCGGGACCCAATAAAAGCGAAGGATTCAGAATTACCAGGCGACGGCCCTTTCCGTCAAAATTTGCAGTGGCCGTACGCTCCTGAAAATACTTCGAAGCGTAATAGGCCCACTGCGATATTATTTCGACCGGAGGCGGAAATGTCTCATCGAACAGCTGTTCATCGTCGCTGACAGCGATCGTTCCGCTCGACGAGGCTAAAAGCATCGCGGACACACCCGCCTCGCCGGCCGCCTCGCAAATAAGCCGAGTTCCTTCAAGATGGATCCTGTTCATTTCGGCCGCGTCATTGTTATCCCGAGATACTTTGCCGGCAAGATGAAAGATCGCCGATACATTCGCGACCGCCCGCCCTACTTCTTCGCGGTTCGTCACCGAACCAACAGCCGGCTCGACGCCGGCGTCCGTCATCCATTCCGGCACAGACGACGCCATAACGCGAAGATTCTTTTGGCCAGTGTCGATCAGCCGCCGAACAATGTGCGTGCCCAGGAACCCGGTTCCGCCGGTGATCAGGATCTTTTTTTCTACTTTTGTCAGTGCTTTCTTTTTAGCCATTTATTTTAAAGGCAGAGTACGCCGAGATCGCAGCGATGTTTAGAAATTGTTGACGACTCGACGCATGTCATCTCTCAAAAGCTTCAGATTAAAGTTGATCAACAGCGCTCCCTGTTGTTTGATCAAGTTGATCGCGCCCGTCCATAACATCAAATAATTATCTCTGCGTCCCCTGCGATCTCTGCGTTTAACTTCCGTTATTTCCAAGTCCGCTTGATCGGATGCGCCTCTGTATTGAAAACGACGTTTTTGAAATCCAGCGTGCTATCGGGCGAAAAGAGCAAGTAAAAATATTTGAATGTTTCGGCAAAAACAAAACTCTGCATTGCATCCGACTTCTCTTTCGTCACAACACTTTTCAGATGCGCATACCCGAACTCTGTTCGGCAGTGTTTTACGAAGTCCCGCCACATTTGTTTTCCCATCGCGAGATATTTGGGATCCTTTGTTAGCCGGTAGAGGTAATAAGTCGATTCGACAATCTCCGGCCGAAGCGGATAACCCGCATGTTCTGTCTTACCACTCTTGTAATTGTAAACCTCGGGCTCGATGCCATTTATCTGCCACATTTTGAACATCGAATCCTGGAGCGCGCGGGCGCGATTCAGATCCCCGTCGAGAGCCAATATGGCTGGGAAAAATGCATCAAGGGCACCCGTCGTGGTAGCGGTTCTTTTTCCGGTGTTCATGTTTGCGTGACCGTACCACAGATCGCCGATGATCAACGGTCCGTTCGCATTTTTCCTGCTCATGTTCTCTCCCTCGTCAGCGAGATAGGAATTTATCTTATTGATAGAGTCTTCCCACATCGATTGACAATCGTTGTCGCCAAAGAGGCGTGAACATTTCAAAAGGTACTCATAGTAAGAATCGATCTCGGCGCTGACATGGCTGTCAGTGTTGGTCCATTTGCCCGTCTCGACATTGATGTTCGTACCGACGAGTCCGATCGTCGACCGACGTTTGTATGTCTCTACCAGAGCTCGTTTTGCTTTGTCGTAAAAAATGGGCTTGCCCGTCAGTTTACTTAGGGTGCCGAATTCGATTATCAGCGTTCCCGTCTCGGCCGGATTCGACACCTCGCCGCGAGTTTTTCCCGTCCGCAGATTCACATACCGGTACGGCATTCCTGTCGGTGACTCGAACACCGGCAGCAGCCGCGTGCCAAGATCCTCTGCCATCGCGAGCAGCTTCTTGTCCCCTGTGATCTGATATGAAGAAAGCAGGCCGCCGAGCAAGCGGATCGTTATCTCAAAATTCTGAACATCAAAATTCTTGTCAAACTTTAGATTGTCGGTAATGTATTTTCGTGTCTCGTCGGCCTCTTTCTTAAAGCCCATGAGGTACATCGTGTCGAGCGCATCGACGGGCGTCATCAACAGCGACTCGGCATACCAGTTGTGAAATGACTTGCTGAGTGGTTTCAGGTCGTCGTTTCCCCAGGCGTACTTCTTATAGCCATTCCAGGCGTGCAAAAATTCACGCCTTACGTCATCGGCCGACGCCTTATCGGGCGTCGACTGTGAATATCCGGCGCCCGCTAAAAGCACCACGGTCAGAAAAAGCTTCGCGAAAATTCGCATAGTGAAGTAACTTTCCCAAAACCCTAGATTCGATCGCTGTTATTACGGCCGCATACGTTCACCGCGGATCTATTTGCTCAGCAGTATCGGCTCGCCGAATCCGAGTTCCTTCATACGGGGCAGCTGGGTCTTGGCATCACCGACGATCAGCCATATCATTTTATTTGCATCCAAATAGCGGTCTGAAAGGTCCTTGATCTGCTTCAGGGTCATCGAGCGGACGATCCCCTCGCGGTCTTTTACGTAATCGTATTTCCACCCGTACCTGCTGATGTTCTCAAGCATGCCGAGTTTGGCGCCAGCCGTCTCGAATGCCCTGGCGTTACTCTTTACCAAAAATCCTTTCGTCGTTTCAAGATCCTTATCAGAATAATTCTTCGAATAATCCTGCAGAATGCTTTTGATCAGTTGTGCCGATTCAAGCGTAACATTAGACCGTACGCCGCTCGCGATCGTGAACGGGCCTGCTGCCTTCGTTCCCGAAAAACTGGAATTAATGCCGTACGTATACCCTTTGCCTTCTCTCAGCTGTTGAGTAAGCTGCGAGGCAAAACTGCCGCCGCCGAGAATGTAATTCATGACAGACACAGGATAAAAATCAGGATCGGTCGCCGCCAACGCAGGGTAGCCGAATCTAAGAACCGATTGTTTGGCGTCGGGGACGTCATAAAAATAGATCTTCGATTCGGTCGGTGCTTTTGGCGTTTCAAAGGCCGGCATTTCGACCTTTTTCGCGGCCCAGCTCTTTTCAAGATCCTTAAGCGATGCCGTGATCCTCGCCTTGTCGGATGCGCCCACTACGTGCATGCGCGCTACCGACGGCGAAAAGCTCTTCGCATAATATCCCTTTAGATCGTCGAGCGTTATCGAACCTACCGAATCGACCGTACCGAGAATATTGCGCGAACGAATATTCTTGTCGCCGTAAATAAGACGGTTGAATTGATTTTGGGCGATCGCGTTGGGATTCGCTGCTTGCTGCCGGATCTGGCTGATCGTGCTTTGTTTGAGCAGGTCGAATTCTTTTGCATCCCACCTCGGTTCAAGAAGAATCTCTTTCACCAGGGAGAGAGTCGGTTCGTAATTTCGGGCGAGAGTGTTGACGGTTATCCTAATATTCTCACTGCCGGCGCTGACATTTACGCTGGCGCCAAGCTGCTGGATGGCTTCCTCAAGTTCCTCAGCGGTTTTCTTTTGAGTTCCCTGCGTCAGCATTCGCGCCGTCAAATTAGCGACGCCTACTTTGTTGATATCGTCCAGAAGCTGTCCGCCGTCTATAACGATCTCGAATTGAACCAGCGGTACTTCTGAATTCTCGATCCCATAAATGCGCATGCCGTTTGAAAGACTCGCTTCCCAGATCGTCGGGATTTTTACGTCGGGTTCGGACCCGTATGGCGGTTCGATCGTGCGGTCGAATGCGGACGGAGTTCGTTCATAGGTTGCTTTGATGTTGGGATCAACGGCGTCCTCAGCTCCCTGAACGATCTTTTCTTCGACGATCTCTGCTTTTGTCGAATCCTCGAGCGCCAAATTCAGCTTTCCTTTAGGCACAAAACTCGTCGCAACGTAATTACGGCCCTTTATATATTTGTTGTAAACCCGCATCACATCGCCGGGTGTCACAGCCAGGATATTTTTTATATCCTTTTCGATAAAGCCCGGATCATTAGCGAAAACGTTGTATTGGGCCAGCTGAAATCCTTTTCCCAGTACACTCGATAAGGAATTATAGAATTGCGTTTCCTGACCTGCCTTTATCCGGTCCAGATCGCGTTGTGAAATACCTTCCTTTTCGAACTTTGCAAAAGCCTCACCGATGGCCGAAGCGACCTCGTCCAGGTCTTTGTCAGCAAATGCCCGGACGGTCAACTGAAAGTCACCTGCTAATTCCGAACCGCCGTTGAACATCGACACGTTCCACGTCAGTTTCTTGCCCTCGACGAGTACTTTGTAGAAAGGCGCCCGCTTGCCTCGCGAAAGATATTGGGCCAATACCGCCAGCGGATACGAATCCGGCGAATATTGTTCCACGGTCGGCCATGCCATCGTCAGTTCGGGCAGATTTGCGAAGTTGTCCTCATGATAAAGTTTTGTGGTCTTACTGACCTTGCCCGGCAATTTAGCCATCGGGCTGATGGCACCGCCGCGTTTTATTTCGCCAAAATATTTTTCAACCCATTTCTTTGCCTGTATAGGGTCAAAGTCACCGGCGACCGTAAGTGTAACGTTATTAGGAACATACCACCGGTGATAAAATTCTTTCACGTCCGCCAAGGTTACGACCTGAAGGTCGTCCAACGAACCGATCACCT
>JBDTMQ010000182.1:0-2569 GCA_039934155.1 Acidobacteriota bacterium
GTAATGGGCTTTTTACAGTTTCGGACCAAGGCGATCTGCTGCGGCGATTGGGACGGCTACTACCACATTCGCTGGAGCCAGCTCTTGTGGGAAAGCTTTTCAAGCGGCCACTGGCTGCCGACATTCAAATGGCTGCCGCTAACGGTACTAAATCCGCAGGATTATGCAGATCACCATTTTCTGTTCCATCTGCTGCAGATACCTTTCCTATGGTTTTTTGAGCCCGTAATGGCGGCAAAGGTCGCGGCGGTCGTCTATTCGACGCTTGCGATCTTTTCGATCTACTGGCTTCTTTACCGCTACGAGGTGAAGTATCAGCTGATCTGGCTGGCCGCTATCCTGACCTGCGCCAACATGTTCTATTACCGTATGAACATGGCAAAGGCACCGCCGCTGACGATCATCTTTACGATCGCCGGGATCTATTTCCTGTTTGAACGCCGGTACGTTTGGCTTGCGCCTTTGATGTTCGCATTCGTTTGGACATACAGCCTGTTCCCGCTGCTGCTTTTCGCGGCCATTATTTGGGTCGTCATAATCGCCTGGAACGAACGCCGGTTCGAATGGCGGCCGCTTGCGTACACCTTCGGAGGAATGGTCGCCGGGAATATCATCAACCCTTATTTTCCAAACAATCTGCTGCTTTTCTGGGAGCATTTTTATACCAAATTCAAGGTTGGCAGCGATTTCGCCGTCTCGGTGGGCGGCGAATGGTATCCGTATAACGGTATGGAGCTTTTGACGCATTTTCCGGTCGCAATGGCGGCGATGCTCATCGGCTATATATTGTTCGTGCCACGGGGCTGGAAACTGCCCGAAAAAGCGACGTTCTTTCTCGTTTTTGTGACGACCTTGTTGGCTTCTCAATTTCGCTCGAAACGATTTGCCGAGTATTTCCCGCCATTCGCGATCCTATTTGCCGCCTTCAGCTGGCAGGCTTTCAGGCTTCCGGACAAGATCGAGCTGCCCGACGACTTTAAGGAAGAGCTCCAGCCGTATCTTGACGCAGAAAAAAAGACCGAGCGGGAGGAGCTAGCGGACGTCGTAAAACAGGCCGCGGTTTGGACGCTCGGCGTCGTTCTGGCCTTGTATTTTGTTTTCAATATCCAGGGATTCCATTGGTTCGGGATCGAGCAGGAAGGCCTCGCTCAGACTATCGCAGGCAACGAAGAGAATAGCCGTTATTCGGCGGCGATGGCGTGGGCGACCGGTAAAGACGCCGCGGGCAACGAGAATATTCCCGCCGGCGAGCGCATCTTTAACACCAACTGGGACGACTTTCCGAAACTGTTTTTCCTTGATACCAAACACGTATACGTATACGGGCTCGACCCGAATTATCTTTATTCAGAGAATCCCGAGCTTTATAAAGATCTGTTGGATATCACCGGCGGGAAGGTCGACGAGGCGGCGCCAATGATACGCGACAAATTCGGAGCCCGATACGTATTTGCCGACGCGAAAGAGAACGAGGATATGATCGCGAAACTGCTCGACAGCGGTTGGGCCGATATCGTGTACGAGGACAGCGAAGCGCGAATATTAAAGATACGCGATGTCAAAGGCGAGCCGCCGAGCGACGCGGACGCGCCAGAAACGCCTGAAGAGAAAAAGATACTGGATGACGAAGAGGACGGAGCCGGGCCGAATATCGACAATTCGGGTACCGAAAATAATTGAACAAAACCGGCCGCATCCAAAGTATCATTTAGTGATCACCCGGTTTATGTGAGCCGTTTTAAAAATGATCCCTCGAAAAGCATTTTTATCGGTCGCGGTCCTGGTGGCCGCAACAGCGTGCGGACCAAATCAGCGCATCCTGGAATCGTCGAACGCGCATTCCAACACTTCGTCTGATATCAGCTCGCCCGTCGCGGCGGATAATGCCGCGGACACGGCATTGACCATTCGACGCGATATCGACGCGATGAAGACTGCGGATTTCAACTTTATCTTTGTTTTTCGCCGCAAAGATGGCGGAGTCATCGATAATGATGACAAGCAGTTCGTCAACCGGAATACGCCGGCCGAGACCAACCGCCGCCAATTGTCCGACGGCGGTCGGGCGATAATTATGGGTGCCAACTACCGCTGGCCGCCTGAGACGATTAGAATATTCGGTGAACGGTTTGATGTCGAGGACCATTCAAAACCTGAAAGCGAAATGATCAAACCTAATTCCAATACGGCTGCAAACGGCACGCGATGACGGATAAAGAGCAGGCTGAATTACTCAGCAATGAGAACATGTTGGGTGATGCGTCAGGACAGATCCAGCGGGTCTCGCTGGTGTCGTCATCACCGTCAATTCGCTCGATCGTCCGCGTGGTGGCCATCGTACTGCTGCTGCTTGCCGTGCGGGATGTTCTCGACACCGTCCTGTCGTCGCTGACCTATCTTATATTCATCGTTGTGCTGGCCGTCTTTTTTTCGTATCTGATCAACCCGCTGGTCGACCTGATACGAAGGCCTTTCAAAGACGGAAAGCTGGCCGTATTGATGCCCAGATCGCTGGCGATCGCCCTGGCGTTTTTTCTGGTCTTTTCAACCCTTGGCATTTCTATTTACT
>JBDTMQ010000183.1:0-8395 GCA_039934155.1 Acidobacteriota bacterium
GGCCGCAAATACGAATTCGGCATCGGCAGCAAATAGCAACGCAAACGCAACGAAATAAGGTTTGCCACAGCCGGCCCCAGGTCCTGAGCGACGATAAATGATCGTCCCGGACCGCGGGCCGGCCGCTGCAAACCCCGAATTATGGACACTTTTGTTCAACAGCTGATCAACGGCCTGACGATCGGCTCGATCTACGCTCTGATCGCGCTCGGATACACGATGGTTTACGGTATCCTGCGGCTGATCAATTTTGCACATGGCGATATCTATATGGTCGGCGCTTATGCCGGCTTTATTTTGGCGATGTCACTCGGGTTTGCGGCCAACCCTTCGGCACTAGGCTTTGGCGTGACCCTCGTCGGAGCGATGCTGATCGCGGCGGCGATCGGCGTGGCGATCGAGAGGTTCGCCTACCGGCCGGTGAGAAAATTTTCAAAGATGACAACGCTGATCACCGCGATCGGCATGTCGCTGTTGATCGAATATTTGTTCGTGTTCATCTTTTCGGGAACGCCGCGGTCGTTTCCTCAGCTTTTGCCGAACGACAACATCACGCTCTTTGGCAATGCAACCATATCGACTTCTCAGATCCTGATCTTTGTGGTCTCGATACTGCTGATGATCCTATTGCAATGGATCATCTATCGCACAAAGATAGGCAAAGCGATGCGGGCCGTGTCGTATAACGTCAATTCGGCGAAATTGATGGGAATAAATACCGACCTGGTGATCGCATTTACGTTTGCGCTCGGCTCGGCACTAGCCGCGGCCGCCGGAGTTTTAACGGCGCAGTATAATCCCAAGATCGAGCCATTGATGGGCATCATGACCGGCCTCAAGGCATTTGTTGCGGCCGTTCTCGGCGGTATCGGAAATATTCCCGGCGCCGTTCTGGGCGGTCTGCTGATCGGTGCGGCCGAGACGCTGGTCGTCGGTTACGGCAATTACGTGGGCATTCCCTCAACATATCGGGATGCTGTCGCGTTCGCTATCCTGATCCTGGTCCTGCTGATAAGGCCGGCAGGACTTTTAGGGTCGAACGTACAGGAGAAGGTCTAGGATCTTAGTCGTCGAAGAATTCTAATTTATGGCTTCATGGGGAAAAAGCTTGATGACAGGTGCGGTCGTCTTGATCGTCCTGTATATCCTGAATGCGATGGTTAGCAGCTCGGGGTTTTTCGGGCTCGGCATTGACGATTATCAGTCACGTCTGCTGGTTTTTATTGCGATCAACATAATTCTCGCGACCTCACTCAATCTCATAAACGGTTTCACCGGCCAATTCTCGATCGGGCACGCCGGTTTCATGGCTGTCGGAGCTTATTCGTCGGCCTATTTTACCGTAACGTACGGCCGGGCGATCGAGTCATCGCTGGCCGGCCTGGGCGAGACCGCTGCCTCGACCATCGTGCTGCTGATCGCGATCGCCATCGGCGCCCTGGTGGCAGCTGTGGCTGGCCTGATCGTCGGAATTCCGAGCCTGCGTCTTAAGGGCGATTATCTTGCCATTGTCACGCTCGGTTTTGCCGAGATCATCAGGATCGTGATCCTGAATATCGATGCCGTGGGCGGTGCGACCGGGTACACTGTGCCGGGCTACGCGAATTTTTTTGAGATCGGCATATTTGCGGTCATTACGGTCGTTGTGATCCACAATATCGTGAAGTCTGACACCGGCCGGGCACTGATCTCGATCCGCGAGGACGAACTTGCGGCTGAGGCAATGGGCGTTAATACGACCCGTTACAAGGTGACATCGTTCGTTATCGGTTCGGCATTTGCCGGGATCGCCGGCGTGCTCTTTGCGCACTATAACAAGTTTTTGAGCACAAACGATTTTCAATTCATCAAGTCGTTCGAGATCATAATCATGATCGTGATCGGCGGCATGGGATCGATGACCGGAGCGATTCTTGGGGCGATCATCGTTACGCTGCTGCCGGAGCTGCTCAGGCAGCTTCCCGATCTGCAGATAGGCGCGACCACATTTCGCTTCGCCGACCTGAGACTCGTCATCTTTGCTCTGATCCTGATACTCACGATGATCATTCGACCGCAGGGAATACTCGGCACGGCCGAGATCGGCGGGTTCCTCAAACGCCTGCGGTTCAAGCGTACAGATAAAGTTGCCGGAGGCATCGAATGACGACCAACGGAGATCATATTCTGCAAACCGATAAGGCAACCATCAGATTCGGCGGGCTGGTCGCTGTCAATGAGTTGACGATGGACGTCGGTAAGGGCGAGATATACGGGCTGATCGGACCGAACGGTGCCGGCAAGACAACGATATTCAATCTGTTGACGGGCGTTTACGAACCGACATCCGGCGATATACGGATCTCGGGAAAACGCATAAACGGTATGCGTCCGTACCAGATATCGCGGCTCGGCGTATCGCGAACGTTTCAAAATATACGCCTGTTTCCGAGTATGACGGTGCTCGAGAATGTCATTACCGCGTGCCACCGCCATTCGCGGCAGAATTTGACCGATGCCGTATTTCGACTGCCGCGATATTTTAAGGACGAGGCAGAACATCGTGAATTTGCGCTCGAGCTGTTAAAGATATTTGACCTGGAAAAGTATAAGGACGAGGGCGGAACATCGCTGCCGTATGGAAATCAGCGACGGCTGGAGATCGTTCGAGCGTTGGCGACCCGGCCACAGCTTCTGCTTCTGGACGAACCGGCCGCCGGAATGAATCCGTCGGAACAGGAAGATCTGATCGGTCTCATCAAAGAGGTCCGCGATAAATTCAGCCTGACGATAGTTCTCGTCGAGCATAATATGCGGGTCGTGATGGGCGTCTGCGACCGGATACAAGTCGTCGATTACGGCAAGTCGATCGCGCTTGGCCTGCCGCAGGATGTGAAGAACGATCCCAAAGTGATCGAGGCTTATTTAGGCGATTAGGAAATTGCACGCGAAACTTGCAAAGTACGGAAAGGAAACAAAGAACATTTATTACGACTGTCGCTATTCTCCGACCTTATTCCTTACTTTGCGATCGCCGTGAGCTTTGCGTAAAACTCTTTTGTTTTAGATAGAATATGCTGACCTTAGAAAACGTTTCCGTGAATTACGGGGCGATCGAGGCCCTGACCGGCATCAACCTGCATGTGGAACAGGGCGAAGTGGTTACGCTGATCGGCGCCAATGGTGCCGGTAAGACGACGACGCTGCGTACGATCACGGGTCTGCTCGAACCAAAAGACGGCCGTGTGATGTACGAGAATAAACAGATCAGCGGCATGCCGGCGCATAAGCTCGTGTCGATGGGCATTGCCATGTCGCCCGAGGGCCGAGGCGTATTTGCCAATCTCAGCGTTCGCGAAAATCTCGAAATGGGAGCCTATATTCGAAAGGATAAAAAAGGGATCGCCGACGATATGGAACGCGGATTTACGCTGTTTCTCAGATTAAAGGAACGCGAGCAGCAAAGGGCCGGCACGCTTTCAGGTGGCGAACAGCAGATGCTGGCAATGGCACGTGCGCTTATGTCACGTCCGCGGCTGCTGCTGCTGGACGAACCGTCGCTGGGCCTTGCTCCGCTGGTCGTTCACGCAATATTCCAGGCCATTGACGAGATCCGCGGCGAGGGAACGACGATCCTGCTTGTCGAACAAAATGCCAACGCGGCGCTTCACCATTCCGACCGAGCTTATGTGCTCGAAACCGGCCGGATCGTGATGGAAGGCGATTCAAAACAGCTGGCCCAGGACCCACGGGTCAAGGAAGCCTATCTCGGCGAGTAGTTAGGTTCTATCACAGCTATAAACAAAAAAACGGAGACGGCCTTTCGGTCATCTCCGCTTTTTTTTAATTGAACTGCTTTTAGAAATTCAACGTTTTGACCGGTTGGTCGGAACCGCCCGCGGGTTGTCCCGGAGGCGCATTACCCGGGAACGTGCCCTCGGGAAGACCCGGCGGCATTCCTTCGACCGGGGCCTCAGGCTCATCGAGTTTTGCGACGGCATCAGCATAGATCGTTATATCGCCGTTGGCTTCCATTTTCTGCCGAGTGGCTGCCATATAATCGGCAAATACCTCGCCGCGTTTCTGTGACTGCATCTGCTCCATCAGCGTGCTTCGCTGTTTTGCAAATTCGTCCATATTGGCCTCGTCGCGATGCGTAACGCCGACTATGTAATAGCTGTCGCCGATCTTGATGGGCGATTTTGTCGCCTCGCCATCCTTCATGGCAAATATTGCGTTCTCAAGCGCTTCGTCGGTTGCCGCCATCGGGCCCTGACCCAGCGGTGAGCCTAGTATATACGCCTTTTCGTCCAGAGCCTTCAGGCCGTTGGCGGATGCGGCGGCGGCAATGGCCGCTGCATTGGTCGAGGCCGACGCGATACGAGATGCAAGATCACCGACCTTGCCGCGTGCGTTCTGAAATTTAACGATCTCGACCAGCTGGCTCTTGACCTCGTCGAATTCGGCATCACGCGGTTCTTTTTTATCCACCATCATTGGGATCGCAAAACCATTCTGGACCGGTATCTTGTCACCGACATCGTTCGGATTTGTAAGTCCGGCAATGCCCTCTTCGAACTGTGGCGATGTACCGATGTTCTCGACGCTGTCGCCGGGCTTTACATACCCCGTTTCGCGGACCATTTCGGTCGGGTTCATATTCGCCTCGGCGGCAAATTGCTTGGCGGTCGCGGCAACATCCTTGTTCTGTTTCAGGGTTTCAGCCGCCTTTTGTGCAAGCTCCGCCGAAACGGCATAGGCGCGGCGGTTGCGAAGACTGACCTCGATCTCTTTTTTAGCCGCCTCGAAAGGTTTCGGAACATCCTCGCCGCGACGAAGTATGAAATAACGCCCCTGGTAATTTATCGGTTCAGTGATCTCCCCCGGCTTCATCGAAAGCAGACGCTGGTATGGATCACTCGGATTATTAAGGTTCTCTTTGACCGGTCCGGGCAGCTTGCCGCCGTTGTCGGCGGTCGTAGCGTTCTCTGAATAACCTTTGGCGATGCCGGCAAAAGTTTCTTCACTGACTACCGGGCCATCCTTCTTCAGCCGTTCGATAACTTCGTTGGCCTTTGTCAGTACCTGTGGTTCAAAATCGGGCTTTGAGATCCTCAACACGATCTCCTGGCCGAGCACGCCCGCCTTTTTCTTGTCATCCGGCAGCTTGTCATATTCGGCCTTCAGGTCCGCATCCGAAATAGGAAGCTTCTCGCCGATCTTGGCCGTATTGATAAATACGTAGCGTATCTTTTTCTGCGGCGCGTTTATCCGATAGGCGTTCTTATTATTCTCAAAATAGGTACGCAATTCCTCATCGGTCGGCGTGATCGTTTTGGCGATATCGGCCGCATTGACGACGACATAGCTGAGGTCGAATTTCGTGTTCTTTTTCTGGAACTCTTTCAACACCTCTTCTTCCGAGGCGACAACGCCCGCCGTCAAAAAGGCACGCAGCTTATTGCCGCTTAGCTCATCCCGAACGTTTGATTCAAAAGCCGTCACGCTGCCGAATTGTTCCGACACGTTTGCTTCGTACTGTTTTTGGTCGAACGGCTTGCCGTCAGTAGGCTTGAACTGTTCGCGTATGGCCGTGGCAACCTCGGCATCAGAGGCTGTCAGACCGAGCCGGCGGGCTTCGACGCGGACGATCCGGTTGGCGATCAGGCCGTCGAGGATCATTTTTGCCGGATACGGCTGGCCCTGTGTATAGCGGCTGTAGGCTTCACGCTGCATGAAAATATCGCCGACCGAGATCTTCTCGCCGGAGACCTTTGCGGCGGTTTCCTCGCTGCGCGCTAACGAAACGCCCGTATTACTTTGTGTCGGGGCGTAAAAGAAAACAAGGCTGGCCACCATCAGGATGGAGAAGATCAGAAGAACGAAATTACGCGTCTTCTCGAGGCGATTGAAAAACTTTAACATTAGTAAATACCTGTTGAGCTATAGCTGTGTTACGAACGGACAAACCGAAATTCTAACAAAACCTGAGTTGAAATCCAACGTCCAGACCCAATTAAAGTCAAAATAGGCCTTGATTTCCAGTATCGGTTGGATGCCGAAATGGGCCGGCGGGTTGAAAGATATCGGGTTATTTGACCTGGCGACCGACCTGTCTCGCTGGCGCCCGCAGATTTGCAGTTTTGCCTCGAGTTGGTTAAATATAGTCGACGAGACCCTTTAAATGAATGAAAGACGGAAAGATAGCATCGGTCGGTGTAATTGTTAAACCTCGGCATGCCGGGGCGTTGAAAACCGCCGTCGAATTGGCCGACTGGCTGAAAGTTAATGGAAAACAACTAGCCGGCGAACCTCTGACCGTCGACATTGCGGGTGACAGCGCAAACGGCGACCAACTGTCACTGTCTGAAAGACTTGGCGCTGAGGCCGACCTGATCGTGGTTTTGGGCGGCGACGGAACAATGATCTCGACCGCACGGATGATCGGCGACGCCGAAGTTCTCGTGCTCGGTATAAATTACGGCAGTTTAGGTTATCTGACCGACTTTCGTATCGAAGAGATGTTCCCCACGCTCGAGGCAATATTCGATGGCAGTTACGAGATCGACCGACGCGTAATGCTGAGCGTCGAACACGAGCGCAACGGGCAAATATTGTCAAAAGGCCGGGTACTCAACGACGTCGTCATCAATAAAGCGGCCCTCGCCCGCATCATCGAGATCGAGGCCAGCCTTAACGGGCAATTCGTCAACTCGTTCAGAGCCGATGGCCTGATCGTTTCTACACCAACCGGCTCGACCGCATATAACCTTTCGGCAGGCGGTCCGATCGTATATCCGTCGATGAATGCAGTGGTAATGACGCCGATCTGCCCGTTCACGCTTACCAACCGGCCGATCGTCGTCCCGGACGATGCACGGATCGAATTAAAACTCGAACAAGAAAACGAAGGCGTCGTCTTAACGCTCGACGGCCAGATCGGCCACGCAATGAAGGCTCAGGACCGGGCCGTGATCAGAAAGAGCAAAACGACCTTTAATCTCGTACAGCCGCCCAATCGTAATTATTTTGATGTCTTGAGAAACAAATTGAAATGGGGTCGGTGACCTATTTTGAGTTTTAGGTTTCCTCTAGCAGTGAAGGCACCGGGTCGTCGTGCAGCGATCCGGCGGGTTCCCATTCGTACTGCTTTAGATCACAGCGGCCATTCGCATTAAATACGAGGCCCTCTGACACGAGCATCTGCTGCTGAAGGTCGAGTGGGACCGTCAGCCGGCCGGTCGAGCACGCGCCTTTCGAATTGATGACACGCTGCCATGGCACATCGTCTGTGCCGGCCGCAAACATTACAAAGCCGACCGTCCGCGGCGTGTAGCCTTCGCCTAAGATCTCTGCGATCTGGCCATAGGTCATCACGCGCCCTTTTGGGATCATGCGAACGACCTCATAAACGCGCTCGCGATAGCTTGTCTCGTTTACGTTCATTCGATGTCGCGGGTCACCAAAAAGGTCCGGGCCGGCGAGCCGTCACCCCCGCCGCCGACGTATTTCAAAGGCATGCAAATGATCTCGTAGTCGCCGGGCGGCACGTTTCGAAGGTCGACGCCCTCGAGAATAACGATCTCTTTTCCGAGCAGCGTCTTATGAACCGGATGACCCGGCGCGCCCGATGCCTCGATCGACAGGTAATCTATCCCGACAAGAACGACGCCGCCATCGGCGAGCATGCGCGCCGTATCGGATGTCAGGTATGCATAGTCCATGCGAAAACCGTCTTCCGGCGTGTTCCAAAATTCCGAGTTCCGCGTTCGGAAGAGTATTCGCCGAACACCGCTAAGATCGCCGACGTGAAGCGGTTCGATCGCCGTCACGTCATCCGGCACGGCAACGACGCGACACGGGCCGATTAGTTTTTGCGCGTCTAATTCATCGACGCGGCGGGCACCGTCTATAAAATGATTCGGCGCATCGACGTGAGTCCCGGTATGCACGCCGAATTTGATCTCGGTAACATTCGCGGCGGCGCCCGAAGCGATCGCGGCTGCTATCGAAAATTCGACCCTCGGATCACCCGGATAGATCGGAACGCTTTTGCTGATAGGGATCGTAATATCGTAGATCATTGTTCACTTTACAGCCGTGAATTTACCGATCACAGGACGGAGCCTGAATGCCGAGACCGCCCCCGAGCGTCGCCAGCCGCCGCTGTTTGTCCCGGTAAACTTTTGTCGAAAGAATGCGGGCGACGTTCCGGGCCTGACCGTCACCAGATACGCGGACGAGCTGTTCTCGTCAAAACTTTCGGCTTGAAACCAGCCAAGGCCAGTCAGTTGGCCCAACGAATACTTCATTATATCAACGCCCGTACCGCCCATTCCCTGATGCATGCCGCCTGAGTAGGCAAGCGCAAATTCGTCTAACCCGTCGCGGTCGATGTCAGGTAGACGGCGGCCGC
>JBDTMQ010000184.1:0-7340 GCA_039934155.1 Acidobacteriota bacterium
AAAAACACCTTACTTACGATAGAGACGGAAGGTCTCTGCATCGCCCCGAACCGCAACTACCTGAAAATAAAGCTCATTTTCCAGCTTGTTGACGTAGGGAAAGTGGATCGTTCCAAATTGAAACAGCGACTTATGCCACCTGTCTTTCTGAAATTTGATGATCTCGCGGCTGACCTGGTCGGGGCCGATATTCCAGATCGCCGCAACGTTTTCTGTTTGGCTCGGCGCGTTTTCGGCGGTGGTCGTAAAGAACAAATCTTCGCCGATCCGTTTTGAATAGAATACAGTGCCGTTGACCTCGCCCAGCGACGTGCGTTCAAGCGTTGACCGCTCGACCTTATAAATGTGATTTGCTCGATATTCGGCGTCCATTCCGTAGTAAAACGCTTTTTGGTCGAACAAAATGCTGACTGCCCGCCAAGTCTCGTCGCCCTCGCCGACCGAGTTCAATGTCTCAAAACCATCGTCGGACTTGATGATCCGGCATTCTTTTTCCTCGTCGCCGGTCAGGCAGTAGAGTGCGTTCTCAACCGCATCGAAATAGACTCCGTGGATGTGCTTTATAGATCCGGCGGGGAACGTATAGGCGACGGTCAATGCATCGTCGCCCGCTGAGTATCGATAGATGCGCATCTGACCGCGTTCCGCGTTGGCAAGATATTCGCCAAAGTAGATGTCGCCGCGACTGTCGAGCGCGCACGCGGCCCGAAGCACCCGACACGGGCGTACCAGACCGCTTAAAGGTCGAAACCGGCCGCCTTCGACAATGCCGACCGTCTTATCGAATGTTACAAACAGCCGCCCGTCGCCAACCGGGACGACATTTGTGATCATAAATCTCAATAGCCGTTGAGCGAGGCGTGACCGGGCGGCAACGCTCTTCCACACGGGAGCGTCAACCACCGCAACCTTTTTGAAAGGCGGAACGAGGTCGGTTGAGTGATAGATCACATTCCGGCGTGAAAGGTAATAGCTGCCAGGCTCGGCCCATTCGATGGCATAACCTTTCAGGCCAACTATTTCTTCAACGGACCAGCTCATTAATTTTCCTTTTTGCAGAAGAAGGACCCGATGACCAGCACGTCCATTTTGGTCCTGAGAAAACATTCGATGGCTTCGAACGGCTGACAGACGATCGGCTCGTTCTCATTGAAGCTGGTATTCAGGATGACGGGAATGCCTGTCTTCTTGTCGAATTCCGTGATCAGATCGTAATAGAGCGGATTCTCATGACGCGAAACGGTCTGCAGACGGCCCGTGTCGTCGACGTGATTTACGGCCGAGAGGCGCTCGCGCCACTCAGGACGGATCTTGTAAACATGCAGCATGAAGGGCGAAGGATGATCCTGTTCAAAAAGTTCGGATTGCCGCTCGACCAAGACTGACGGAGCGAATGGCCTGAACGCCTCGCGATGTTTGATCCTGGCGTTAAGAATATCCTTCATGTTCGGAAATCCCGGATGCGAAAGGATCGATCGGTTGCCAAGTGCCCGCGGGCCCCATTCCATACGGCCCTGAAACCAGCCAACCACATTCCCGTTCTTTATTTCGTCGGGTGTGACGTCGAGCAACTCGGCGCGATCCAGCTGCCGGTACCTGAGGTCGTAACGGTCGAGTTCTTTTCTGATAAATTCGTCGCTGTATTCGTCGCCGAGATAGGCATTTTCCATTTTCCAGCGGCGCCCTTCTTTCAAGACCGAATTGCTTACATAGAGAGCCGCCCCGAGCGACAGGCCGTCATCGCCGGCGGCTGGCTGAATGCACGTTTCGGTAAAGGGAGTTTCGAGCAGCAGCTTGCCGTTGGCGACGCTATTCAACGCACAGCCGCCGGCCATAGAAACGCGTGTGGACGGAACATTTTTATGCAGAAGGTGAAGCAGATGTATGTAATAGCGTTCGAAAATGTGCTGAAGGCCGAAGGCCACGTCCTCATCACGCTTTGTGATCTCTGAGTAAGGCTCGCGCGGCTCGCCTAATCGCTGAATAAAAAGATCGGAGTAAAGCCGGTGAACGACCATTTCGCCCGCGTCGTTTATCTCCATTCCCTGGTTTGCACCAAAGGGAAGAAAATAATCGGGATTCAGTTCAAAGCCCTTTGAGGTCGCCGACAGCATACCTTCAAAAAAGTCGGCGTATGTGTTTTGACCGAGCGGTGCGAGGCCCATCACCTTGCCCTCGTCACCGTACTTGCCGTATCCGATGAATTGACAGACCGCCGTGTAAAGCGTTCCCAGCGAATGCGGGACGAATATTTTCCGGATCGGACGTATCTCGTCGCCGCTGCATTCTGATAGAAGGCAGGAGACGAAATCACCCGAGCCGTCGATAGTGATGCCGGCGGAATGTTCCCATTCGGACGCAAAATATGCGCTTGCGGTATGCGCCAAATGATGCTCGATGTTGTGTTCCTGAAAACGAAGGCCGGCTTCGTCAACACCGCAATTGGCGGCGATCATCGTTTTCAGATCATCGAAATTTTTGCTCTTGCTTCGGATCTTCGCAAGGTTCAAAAGCTTTGATGGATTCCTGATCGCAAATTCGAGTTTTTTGTGCAGATTTGCCGACGAATCACGGCCGACGGCGACCGAGTCGATATCCTTGAAGCTTAGCCCGGCGATCTCGAGGCATCGTGCGATCGCCAGTTTCGGAAATCCGGCAAAATATTTAACGCGGTTCAGCCGTTCTTCGGCGATCGCGGCCAGCGGCGCACCGTCGACGATGATGGCGGCGCTCGACCCCGCGTGAAACGTATTAAGTCCTAAAATGACAGCCATTAATTTTTTGGGAGTTCAAGATCGTTGATTTATCGATTCGAGATAGACGCTGTCGGCGACCCTTGTCAGCGGCGTGATCACGGCGCTCATTGAACGCAAAACTTCGGATGCATTCACGATCGCCCGATATTTTGCGGGCATTAGGTCGGCGTCACTTTTTTGAATGCCGAGACCGAAATAACAATCGGTCGAGATCTGTGTCGTGCCGAATTGCTTTTCAAAGGTGTCCAGTAATTCGGCCGGCGTCCAGTAAAACACATCGGCACCTTCCTGACCGTCCTTAAACCCGAGCCTGACCTGGTGATAAAAACTGCGAATACCGTATTTGTTAGCCATTTGGACGACAACGGTTCCGTTCGTTTTCGTAACACGCGACATCTCGGCAAACGAGGCTTTTGCGTTGGGTTTGGTCAAATGTTGGATCACGCCGTAAGAGAATGTGAGGTCGACGCTGTCAGCGGCAAACGGAAGATATCGTGCATCGGCGACGCAAAATCCGGCCGCGGCGCCCAGTTGTTTAGCAACGCGGCGAGCCGCCCTGACCGCCTCGAGACTAGGGTCGATGCCGAACGCCTGGAAACCTTTTTGTGCTGCGGGGATCGTCCATCGGCCCCAGTTACAGCCGACATCTAAGAGTACCCGGCCGTTACCTTCGGGAAGACGAATTTCGGGGAACGGATAACGCGGCAGATGATGCTGAACCGAAAAATACAGAGTTCCGCATGTGTACGGCACTTCGCGTTGGACAAAAGTATCTATCCCACTATCATCTGCCGCATGGTATTTGAAAACTTCTGAAAGTGGTTCGCCGGCTTTGACGCGTTCGACCTGTTCCAGCGAGCGGGTAATGTAGCCGTGCGTCGGACTTCCGTCGTCAAAGAGCATTACTGGGATGTCGTCGACGATCGAGTATTCGTGACCGTCGGCGCACGTCAGCTGATCGCCGTTTTGCTCGAGCTCATTTTTGTCCTGTGGGCAGACGAGATTATTTCTCAGCCATTCGTTCATAAAACGTTTGGAAAAACATTAAAGTTAGCATCCGAAAGGTTCATTATCAAACATCTCTAATGCGAGAAATGACGAACACCGGTAAAGACCATCGCGATGCCGTGTTCGTCGGCTGCCGCGATGGACTCGTCATCTTTTATTGAGCCGCCGGGCTGGATGATCCCCGAAACACCGAATTTCGCGGCTTCATCAACATTGTCGCGGAACGGAAAGAAGGCGTCTGACGCGATGACCGAGCCTGCCAGCGGGAGTTCGAATCGTTGAGCGCGCATCGCGGCAATACGAAGCGATTCCACACGGTTCATCTGGCCGGCGCCGACGCCGATCGTCTGCAGCCCGTTGGCAAAAACGATCGCGTTCGATTTCACGTACTTGCAGACCTTCCAGGCGAAAAGCATTGCCTCGAGTTCTTTGTCCGATGGCTGCTTGAGGCTTACGACCTTTAATTCGTCCGGCGTGACGACGCGCGCGTCTTTCTGTTGTATCAGCATTCCGCCCGAAATTTGTTTCAGCGCGAGTGCTGTATCGCCCCCGGCCGTGAGACGAAGCACGCGAAGGTTCTTCTTCGCCCGAAGCAACTCCAAGGCCGCCGCATCGTAATTTGGCGCCAGAACGACCTCGGTAAATATCTCGGTCACAAGTGCGGCCTCGGCGAGGCTGACACTGCGGTTAAAGGCGACGATCCCGCCGAATGCCGATACCGGATCGGTCGAGAGGGCCCGGCGATAGGCCGATTCATTCGAATCACCGATTCCCACGCCCGAAGGATTTGTATGCTTGATGATCGCAACGGCAAGTTCGTCAAATTCGCTGACCAATTCCCACGCGGCCTGAGCGTCGACATAATTGTTGAACGACATTTCTTTGCCGTGCAATTTTTCGGCGCCGGCGATACCGCCGGAAGCGAAGCGGCTCTTAAATAGAGCCGCTTTTTGATGCGGATTTTCGCCGTATCTAAGATCGGCGGTCTTTGAATACTCGAGTGTTATGGAATCGGGTATCTCTGTCGGATCCACATGGTCGTCTGTCTTTCTGTCTTCCGATTCAATAAATACGAGTCCCTGAAGTCGGTTGAGCGGCGCTAGAAAGTCAAGATCGGCTTCGGAAAGATGTCGTGTCAGATAAGACGAAATTGCCAGGTCGTAAGCTGCGGTCCTCGAAAATGCGAGTGTCGCCAGGCGTTTGCGGGTCTCGAGACTTAGCGAGCCATCTGAGGCATTAATTTCCTCGATTATCCCCGCGTATAACCTGTGATCGGTCACAACTGCAACGTCGCGCCAATTCTTAGCCGCCGAGCGGATCATCGCGGGGCCGCCGATGTCGATATTTTCTACCGCTTCGCTGAGCTCGACGCCCTCTCTGGCGACCGTATTCTCAAAGGGATACAGGTTTACTGCGATCATGTCGATCGGTACTATCCCGTGCTCGGTCATGGCCGCGAGATGGCCGGGGTCGTCTCTCAGGGCGAGAAGGGCTCCGTGAATCCTGGGATGAAGGGTTTTAACGCGGCCGTCCATTATCTCAGGCGAACCGGTCACATCAGAGACCTCGGTTACGGCGATACCCGCCTCTCTCAATGCGGCCGCTGTGCCCCCGGTCGAAATGATGTGGACGCCCTGTGAAACGAGCGCCGAGGCAAATTCGATAGCGTCTGTCTTATCGGAGAGGCTGATAAGAGCACGCCGGATCTTTCGCAATTCTGACATCGTATAATAAAAATGTGCGGCTAATATTTGCAAAAAAGCGGCCCCGTACTGGCCGCTCTTTGTGAAAACTTTGAAACGATATGACGCTCTTAAGGCTTGCCGCTGCAACGCGGTGCGTGTGAGTTCAGAGTACCTGGACGCGGCCTTAAAAGAAAAAGCGTCCCAGGAACAAAAGGCTCAAAAGAAAGACCAATGCGTAAATGACGATTTTGATAAGACTCATTTTTACCTTTATCCTAGACAGAGTCTAAACAGCGCCTGCGAGCAAGAAAGTAGTTTAGTTCCGTAACCGATCAGATGTCAAAAGAAACGCTAAAGTTTACGCGAATTTTATTCGCATTGCTAATTACTTTACAAATCTTTACGGTTGGCTCGGCTCAGGATCTCGAAGTAACTATTACGATTACAGGCGGTGATGATCCCTCAGCCCGTGTCGAAGGCCGATTTTTGTCCGATCCGAAGTCAGGCAGCCGGCTTAATTTTGCTCTTGCGCAATCGGCGGGCGGCATGCAGCTATCACCGGATAGGGTCGCTGAGGTAAGTCTGACCGGCAGCGACGACACGGCTGTATCGTTCAAAAAACTCATCCCCGGCGAGTATTTAGCATCGACCTCATACGAGGGCTGGAACTATCGTATCGACCTTGCGCCCCCGAAGCGATCGGCCGAGGCCGCGCATAGCTCGTGGTTTGACGGATCACGCGGACTGTTGATGCTGAACGATATATTGCCGCTCGACGCCGCCGCACAGAAAGCAAAGATCACGTTAAATGTTCCTACAGGATCGCACGTGATCGATCCCGCCGGGTGTGATGCCGCGCCCAGTCGGACCTTTGACATCGATCCCGCTGCCGACGCGGTGATCGCGATCGGAAATAACTGGCGTAATGTCCAACTTTCGGGCACCCGCGGCTGTATTCTGATAAACGGTGCCTGGCAATTTACAGACGCCGAGGCCGCCGCGATGGCTGCTGAGGTCTTTGCGGTATATAGCCGTATTTTCTCCGCCGGACCGCCTCTGTCGTCGAGGATCATCATTTCCGGTTTTCCGGGCGCACCTGTTCCGCATGGCACTTGGCAGGCCGAAACGCGCGGCACGAACGTGACCATTCTGTCGGGCGACATGGCGTTTCGTGCCCAGTCGCTTCAGCGCCTACACGAACAGCTTCGACACGAGATCTTTCATCTCTGGGTGCCGAATTCTCTGGCGCTCACCGGCAGCTATGATTGGTTTTTCGAAGGTTTTGCATTGTATCAAGCGCTAAAAACAGGCGTCGAGGTTAACCGACTGCGATTTGCGGATTATCTCGACGCACTTTCGAGGGCACGATCGATCGACTCGGCAATGCCGATCCGGATGTCGCTTGTCGACGCATCCAAGAACCGTTGGAGTGCGGGCGGCACTCAGGTTTATGCCCGGGGTATGCTGATCGCTTTCCTCACCGACCTTGCTTTGCTGCAAAAGTCGGGTGGAAAAAGATCAACGGCCGATCTTCTGAGGTCACTGTCGGCAGAGCATGGAAAAGGAAAAACGCCTGAGGATGGCAACCAGGCAATTTTGTCGGTGCTCAGCCGGTATCCTGAACTAAAGTCGATCGCAGATAACTATGTAAACGGAACGGCGCCCGTCGACTGGAGCTCTCTCTTAACTGCTTCGGGGCTTGAGGAATCAGGGCCGGCGGGACGCGGCGTGCTAAAGGTGAGCGACAAACTTTCGGGTAAGCAAAAGGAAATGCTCGATAAGTTGGGTTATAATAACTGGCGAAAGATTTCGCCGCGATCTAAATGAAAGTCAAAGTTTTATTGCTTCTTCTCTTATGTCTAGGGGTGCTGCCGTTCGCTGGCTGCGGATC
>JBDTMQ010000185.1:0-16931 GCA_039934155.1 Acidobacteriota bacterium
GAGGAACATCTCGAAGCCATTCTCGAAGGTCTGCGGGACGGAACGATCGACGCTATTGCGACCGATCATGCGCCGCACCACCATGATGAGAAAGCCCTTGAGTTTGACCGGGCACCGTTCGGGATCACGGGACTCGAAACGGCTATTGGTCTGGCGATGAATGAGCTTGTGCACAAGGGCGTGATAGGGCTTTCGCGACTTGTCGAGCTCTGTTCAACAAATCCTGGAAAAATATTTAGGCTGGAGGGTCGAGGCACCCTGACACCTGGTTCAACAGCCGATCTGACGCTGATCGATCCCGAAATGGAATGGACCTTCGACATCTCAGATTCGATGTCAAAATCGCGAAATTCGCCCTTTGACGGTTGGAAGTTCACAGGACGCGCTGTCGCGACGATCGTCGGCGGCAGGTTGGTTTTTTCACACCGAGGTCCTGCCGGGCACGACGCTCACTTCGATCGGGGATCGAGTATGTAAGAATCCCTGCCGACGACCTTGTACTCCGGGTGTCCGCGAACGATCACCGATATTTTCCTGGTCCGGGGACCGCGACTCTCGTCGCTCGGATAATAGCCCAGAACATAACCTGAGTTTATCGATCGCATTATTCGGTCATATGCGATGCGCGCGGATGCCGGATCCTCGACATATTCCGTCCAGCCTCCTGTGCTTTTTGCAAGGGTTTCGACCGCCATCTGCTGTTCCTCGAAATAACGTGCAAAGGCTTTAACGGACGCGTCGATTATCAGCAGTCGCCGAGAGTTGATCTTTGTATTCAGCGCCTTTGCATAAGCTTCTTCGCCCTGGATCAAAAAGTTCTGTGCGTGGCGTTCTTTTTCTTCCGTCGTGAGGTTCCCGATCCTCTGCCCCGGAGTGATGGCGTAAATTGTCGAGCGCGTGGTCTGCGTCAGCCTTTCGATATCAGAAAAACTGAAGCCGGATTTTCCGCTCATCTTGAATTCACCCTTCTTCGTCTGCTTTAGATCGAACAGTTCATCGCCATCTGTCTGGAAGATGACAATGGGCCGCGAATCGCTGGCAGTGAAGAGCTCCTGCATTACGGACATCAACGCGCTGTATTGACGGCTCAAGCCAAATTTCCCTTTCAGAGCGCTTCTTTTCAGGTTTTCGAGCTTCTCTTTCAAAAGATCTTTATCGCCGGTAAAATTCTGCAGCAGCTCGATATTATCGGTCACGATCGCCATCCTGTCGTTAGGATTGATCTGGTCAACCAGGATTTTTGCCGCCTCGATGCTGTTTTCTATATAAGGAAGCTGACTGCCGCTGTAATCGATCAAAAGTACGATCGAACGCGGCACGACGGTGCTGTCACCCGGGTGGACGAGCTCCAGCTGCTGCTGACCGCCGTCTTCTGTCACGATGAAATCGTCCTTTGAAAGTCCTTTTACGACCACACCATCTTTGTCAAGCACCGTAACCACATTAAGTACAAGATTTGTCTCAACTGTGATAGCGTCGGGATCGGCAGCGACGGGAAGCTGTGTCTCCTTGCCGTTCCTTTCTTTGATGCGTCCTTTTTGGCGATACACCGCTCCAAATTCGTCGGTACCCCTGCCATTCTCAGAGCTTTGTGCCGGAACTCCCAAAATTAAAAAGGCTTGAAGAAAAATTGCCGCGGCAATGATCGCAGCCATCCGGCAGACCGTCATCGACAGTGGAGATCGAAGCTCGATCAAACGAAGTCTATTAGTTCTGAGTAAGTTCTCTTTCATACGACGCGCCTGATAATGATCGTGCCCAACCTATGCGAACTCTTACCGTTTCGTACTTACAAATTTTTAGTAAGACCGCGAAAACTTCCAAAAGCCGGTTTTGGGAAATATTCACGGACGAGAAAGCGGTAAAACTCAGGATTTCCCGGACATAATACACCTATTTTTGCGGGACGGATCGTTAAATCGCACCGGGCGGTGATTTTCTCTGTCTTTTCCGGCTATAATATCGCTCAAACTATCGATGGAGTTCACTTAACGAATGGAATGGATTGCCGACCCGCAGATCTGGATCGCCTTTGCGACGCTCACCTTACTCGAGTTGGTGCTCGGGATCGACAACGTAATTTTTATTTCGATCTTGTCGGGTAAATTGCCCGCCGAACAGCAGGGCCGCGCCCGAACGATCGGGCTTACACTGGCGCTCGTGATGCGCGTGCTGCTGCTGCTTTCGCTGTCCTGGGTTATGGGGCTGACCTCCCCGCTCTTTAACATACTTTCCCAGGAAGTCTCTGGACGTGATCTCATCCTTCTGATTGGCGGACTGTTCCTGATCGCGAAATCGACGCACGAGATACACGGCTCGCTCGAGGGCGAGGAGGGCCACGCATCCAAGAAGGTCTATGCCGGCTTTACCAGCGTGATCATTCAAATAACGCTGCTCGACATCGTTTTTTCGCTTGATTCTGTCATTACCGCGGTCGGCATGGTTAACAATATCTGGGTGATGATCTCAGCGGTCGTGGTTTCGATCATTGCGATGATGCTTTTTGCGGGGTCGATCGGCGCCTTTGTGCAAAAACATCCGACTATCAAGATGCTGGCCCTCGCATTTTTGCTGCTGATCGGCATGACGCTGATCGCCGAAGGACTACATCAGCATATTCCGAAGGGATATATCTATTTTGCGATGGCATTTTCAGTCATCGTCGAGATACTGAATACAAAGCTGCGACGCAAAGTCGAACCTGTTCACCTTCATAATCCTTATTCAGACGCGGAAGGGGCCGCGACTGCAGGCACCTCCGGAACCGAATAATATGACGAAAAGATCGCGGCAATTTCGCTGGGTGTTTGTGCTGGTCCTTGTCTTTTGCCCGGCCGTTCTGGGGCAAACTGATATCCGGAAGGTGGATTTTAAGAATTTTACTTACAAGGCTTACTGCGCTGGCGAAGCGCCCGAGAATGTGACCGTTAAGAATGGTGAGTTCTTAAAAGAAACTCCCATGGACGGCTATGTTGACCGATTTTATTTTAATATTTACAGCGTGAACTATGGTGATCTGACGGGGGACGGTCGTGACGAGGCGATCGTGCTGACGGTTTGCAATACAGGCGGTACCGGAAATTTTTCGGAAGGGTTTATTTACACGTTCGAGGCCGGAAAACCGAAACTCTTTAGTCGCATTGCGGGCGGCGACCGAGCTTACGGCGGCCTGAGATCGGCGTCGATCGCAAATGGAATTCTGACGATCGAAAGTAACGACCCCGGCGAGTTAGGCGCATCGTGCTGCCCTGAATCGATAATTACAAACCAATACCGTCTTCGCGGCGGAAAACTTATCGCGGCAGCGAAATCCGTGACGCGCCCGATCTATCCGACCGAACGCGTTAGTTTTGCGCGAGGGACGTCCGCAAAAACACTTGCAATCAGGATTGCGCCCGACGAAGGTAAGCGGTTCGTGGTCGGAGCCCGTGCCGGGCAGCAGTTGTTCGCCTCGATAGATTCAGGGAAGGGATCGCTTCGCATTCTTGAGGATGTGGAGGCGAGCTTTGCGACGAATTCCGTGACAGCTCGTCTGCCCAAAAGCGGCGATTATACGGTCGAGGTCCGAAACGATTCTGACGGCGAAATGGAATTTACCCTGAACATACGCATCAAATAGCGGCTCGATGAGACCTGCCCCAAAAGACTCATAAATAACAATGAAAATATTCGCACTCATTTTGATAGCCTCAATTATTCTTGGATCTTTCGGATCCGTTCTCGGACAGAACGCTGATGATCGATATGATCTCGTCATTACCAATGGACGGATCGTTGACGGCACGGGAAACCCGTGGTTTCGCGGGTCAGTCGCCATCAAGAACGGCCGCATCGTAAAGGTCGGTTGGTTCGATGGATCAAATACGGCCCGTACTATCGACGCCCGCGGCCAGATCGTTGCGCCCGGCTTTATCGACGTTCATACCCATACCGAAGATATCTTTAGCAATCCGACAGCCGAGAATTTTATCCGCATGGGCGTAACTTCGCTGGTTACAGGAAACTGCGGAGGTTCTGCCACCGACATTGCGGAATTTCTCGGCCGGATAGAGAGTAAACCGCTCGCGGTCAACCTGGCGACGCTTATCGCACACGGGTCAGTACGTGGAAAGGTCATGGGTCTCGACGACCGGGCGCCGACGCCCGACGAACAGAGAAAGATGAACGAAATGGTCGAACAGGGCATGCGCGATGGCGCAGTCGGTTTATCGACCGGTTTGATCTATGTTCCGGGCACATATGCCAAAACCGACGAGGTGGTCGAGCTTGCAAAGGCCGCTTCGAAATACGGCGGTACTTACGCAAGCCATATCCGAGACGAGGGCAACGGTGTGGTCGACGCTATTAACGAGGCGATCAATATCGGCGATCAGGCGAAAATGCCCGTTGAGATATCGCATTTTAAGATCTCGTCAAAGGCATTATGGGGACACACACCTGAGACCATCGGGCTGGTCGGAGCAGCGCGACGCCGGGGTTTGACGGTAACAGTCGATCAATATGCATATACGGCTTCGTCGACGTCGCTTGAGGCACGGATGCCAAGCTGGATGCTGGCCGGCGGCCGCGACGCTGGTCGAAAGCGTCTGGCTGATCCTGAAATGCGCAGGCGGATCACCGAAGAGATGAAGGCTGATCTTAAAAAGAAAAAATTTAAGGATTACAGTTTTGCGTATGTCGCCAGCAATCGCGCAAATCCTGAATTCAACGGTAAGAATATCGCCGAGATCACACAAATGGTACGAGGCAAGAAAAAGCTCGACGATCAGATCGAGCAGATCTTTGACATGTATAACAAGGGCGGCGCCTCGATGGTCTATCAGGTGATGAGCGAGGACGACGTGCAAAATATCATGCGTCAGCCGTTCACGATGATCGCGTCTGACAGCGGCGTTCGTCAGTTCGGCTCGGGCGTCCCGCATCCGCGGGGTTACGGCAACAATGCACGTGTTTTAGGCCATTACGTACGTGAACTTAAGACCCTTTCACTTGAGGATGCCATCCGGAAAATGACCTCGCTGCCGGCACAAACCTTTGGACTGCGCGACCGCGGGCAGATCCGAGAGGGGTTTGCAGCCGATATCGTCATATTTGACGAAAATACCGTCGGCGACAAGGCCACTTTCGCTGCGCCTCATCAATACTCAATAGGTTTCAGCAGCGTTCTGGTTAACGGAAAGGTGGTATTCGACGGCGAAAAAATGACGGGCGAAATGCCCGGCGATGCCTTGCGCGGCAACGGGTATCACAAGTAACCCTACGATCTCAGAAAAGCGTCTGGAAAAAATTCAGTTGACTTGCGGCATTATCCAGATTAGTCTCGTGGTAAATCTACACCTAGACTAATCACGAACAATGATCGCCGTCCTTTTTAAGCATGCGATATTTCTCGTCTGCGTCGCTCTTGTAGTGTCGTTGGTCATTTTTATGTCTGCCTGCCCGTTAGGTGCCGGCAATCCCGGCAACGGCGATCCCGGAAATGCCAATGGCCGCGTGCCTACCCCTGGTAATTACGGCTCCACTCCGCGTCCCAGCCCCAGCTCAACGAGAATAAGCACTTCGAGCACGCCTCTTCCATCGCCGATGCCGACGTCAACAATAACTCCTGAGGCGACTATGGAGCCGTCGCCGACTCCTGAATCGACCATCCGGCCGTCGTCAACAGTGCAGTCGATCGATGCGATCCGGGACAGTATGTCGGTTGGAAATATTGCCTTCAACAAACCGAAGGTAATGACACTTGACGAATCAAGTGAGATCCAGCTTGTACTCAGTCCGACCGTCGCCCCGGATGAGCTGAAGTCGATGGTCACCAGTGAGGGAGAGGTACAGACAAAAGAGATCTCTGTTTCCGACTATATGGAGGCGACGCTCTCGGGTGAGAATTTTAAGATCGTAAATCCGACTCAGCGTAAACTTGTAAGCAATAAAGGGGTCACCGAGTGGCGATGGGATGTAACGCCAATAAAATCGGGACCTCAGCGTTTGCATCTGACCTTGAACGCGATCGTAAATTATAAGGACGGCGAAAAGCCGCTTGAACTGCGATCGTTTCACGAGATGATCGAGGTCAATGTGACGTTCTCACAACGATTCTTCCTTGTGGCCGCAGGCCTGGGAACTCATTTGCAATGGCTAGTGCCGAGCCTGCTCATTCCCATAAGCCTTTGGGGATGGAATCGTTGGAAAAAAAGGAAAAAGGCCGTCGCCGAGGCGGAACTCGAAGATACGGCAGAACCTGATGCAGCGGTCGAACCCTCAAAAACAAAGCGGACAACAAATGCAAAAAAGAAAAAATAAGCTGTGTTTATAGCCCGTTTGGAAACCCGGACGGCGTCGATCTGAATTCCAGGAATTCGCCGCCGTTCGGATGAAAAAAGGCCAGATATTCAGCATGAAGGCATAATCGCTCGAATTCCCTTCCGCCGCGGGCGACATCCCCGACGATCGGATGACCAAGATGTTGGCAATGAATGCGTAACTGGTTGGTACGACCTGTTATGGGCTCGAGCCTCAAAAGCGTCGTTTCGCCGTCACGCGTTATAACGTTAAATCTTGTCTCCGACATTTTACCTTCAGCCTGTACGCCCCACTGTTTCAGCTCAGGAAAACGGCCGATCGCCGCCTCGATCACACCTGCATCGGGCCCCACGATGCCCTCAGCTCGGGCCAGATACAACTTTTTGATCAACTTTTTCCTGAAGTGTGCGGCAAGGATCCGATGCGAACGCGCATTTTTTGCTACGACCATCAGACCTGACGTTTGCTTATCCAGCCGATGTACGAGACCAGGCCGAATGACTCGTCCCTCTTGCAGGTGCTCGTTCAGGTGAAAAGTAAGCGCGTTGAGGAGCGTACCGGTTTTGTCACGATGCGACGGATGAACCAACATGCCGGCCGGTTTGTCGATGACGATGATCTCAGCATCCTCAAAAATGACGTTTAGCGGGATCGCTTCGGCCCGCATTGCGTTTTCGCGGCCAATGTCGAGCTCGATCTCGATAAAATCGCCGGGACTTAAGCGAGCCCCGACATTCTCATGCCGCCCATTTACTTCACAAGATCCGTCCTTAACGGCCTGGCGGATGTACATCTTGCTCAAGCCGCCAAAACGGCCGAATAAGAGATCCTCGAGCCGCATTCGCCGCTCATTTTCAGTTACAGTCAATTCAAACCGGGTCATTTGATCGCAACTTTTGTCATGTAATAAAGGATCGGGAGAATACCAATAGCGACATTTTTGCAGTCGCGTTCAAGAGGCACCTACATTTTTGTTATTTCTTAAGCATTTAAGCCTATTAAATTCTGGCGGCCCTTGCTATCATCGCAATTTCAACAAATTTTGATGAGCGATACAACGTTAGATCTCATTTCAAGGATAAATCGAACGCTTTCGAGCGGACGTGATCTGAGCGCCTGCATCCGCGAATCGCTCGATGTTCTTAAATCTGAGTGCGGCGTTTCCAGTATATTTCTATTCGTCGCCACCGAGACCAGCGAACGGCTTTCATTGACCAATGCGAGCGGCCTCGGCATCGCTGAGTTCCGTCGCTTGGAGTCAGTGGCCGATTCAAAACCGTTTCGGCGAATCATTGAAGGAAGAACGGTCGATGTCCAAGAATCATTGCGCGAAACGGCGGATCTCGAGTTTTTGTCGAAAGGCACCGCAGACGATCGACTTATCGCAGTTCCTGTGATCTTTGGAAGCCGGCCGATCGGTGTGCTCGCGACAGTGGCTGCTAATCAGAAAAAGAGCGGCGGTGATCTGCACAAACTACTGCATGTTATTGCCACGATGTTTGGCCAGGCCTTTCGGATCGAGCGCTCGGTTCGCGGCGAGCGGGAAAAGCTGATCGAAGAAAACTCGCATCTCAAACAGGAATTAAAAGAAAAATACGATTTTACGCATATCATCGGCAATTCAAATCCGATGAAACACGTTTACGATCAAGTGAGTCAGGTTGCTCGTTCGAACGCGACAGTGCTGCTGCGGGGCGAAAGCGGCACTGGCAAAGAGATGATCGCCAACGCGATCCATTACAACAGTCTTCGCAGCAAAAAGCCCCTGATCAAACTAAATTGTGCCGCACTTCCCGACGGATTGATCGAATCAGAGCTTTTCGGTCATGAAAAAGGCGCATTTACCGGAGCCGAGCGGCAGAAAAAAGGCCGCTTTGAGCTTGCCGACGGCGGAACGCTTTTTCTGGACGAGATCGGCGACATTCCGCTTCAATCGCAGATCAAACTGCTCCGGGTCCTTCAGGAACGAGAGTATGAGCGGGTAGGCAGCGGTGAAACGATCAAGTCAAATATTCGCTTGATAGCGGCAACCAACAAAGATCTGGAAGCAGCGATCGCCGCCGGCGAATTCCGCGAAGATCTTTATTATCGTCTTAACGTTTTCTCGATCTTTCTCCCGCCTCTGCGCGAACGCAGGTCCGACATTCTTTTGCTGGCAGAGCATTTTCTTGAAAAATATGAGGTCGAACACGGAAAACGCATTCGACGTATCTCGACGCCGGCAATCGACATGCTGATGGCCTATCATTTTCCCGGAAATGTTCGCGAACTGGAAAACGCCATCGAGCGAGCCGTGCTGGTTTGTGATTCGAATGTCATCCATGGCCACCATTTGCCGCCGACGCTGCAAACGGCTGAAGTTTCGGGAACGGTCACGCAAATGACCCTGTCCTCGGCGGTACAGGCCTTCGAACGCGGCCTGATCCAGGATACGTTGAAATCGACCAATGGGAATGTTTCTAAAGCGGCTAAGCAGCTGGATTCGACTGAAAGGATACTTGGCTACAAGATCAGAAAATATAAGATAGATACAAAGCGATTTCGCCGATGACCCTTTCCGAATCACTGATCAGTGAACTGCCTGACCCCGATGCATCGCGGCGATTTCTGACAATGCTCGCGGAAAAGCATCCCGTGCAGGCTGCCCGGCTTGGTCGGTCGCCGGGATTGTATTCCGATGTGCTTACGGTCGCCTCTTTCAGCCCGCTGCTCGCATCGACACTGCTGCAGCATCCCGATCATATAACCTGGCTCGGCCGCGAACGCTCGGCGGGATCTGTCCGCGGGAAAGAGGACTTGCTTGAATCGCTGGCACGGTTCTCGCTTACACATTCGCTATGTGATCCACATGTTCTTTTCTCCCGTTTTCGTCGGCGAGAGCTTTTGCGGATCTTTTTAAGCGACATCCGTCGCCTTGCGACCATTGCTGAAATAACGGAAGGTATTTCAAATTTGGCTGATGCAATTCTTGAAGACGCTTTACGGCTTGCCCGCCAGGAACTGGAGAACCGATACGGAACACCCACCGTTACTGACATCCGAGACCGCTCTTTTCCGGCCCAGTTTTGCGCAGTTGCACTTGGCAAACTGGGCTCGAAAGAGCTGAACTATGCTTCGGATATCGACTTGTTGTTCATTTATTCCGCTGACGGTATGACCTCCGCCGCCGGTAAGGACGACTCGATCACCAATCGCGAGTTCTTTATAAAACTCGTCGAACTCGTTACCAACCTCGTCGGCAGACAAGTTGGCGAGGGTGCCGCCTATCGTGTTGACCTTCGGCTGAGACCTCACGGACGGGTCGGCCCGCTGGCGATGTCCCTCAGTGAGACGATCCGTTATTACCGTTCCGGTTCGCAGGCATGGGAACGACAAACGCTTATCCGCAGCCGGTCATGTGCGGGCGACAATGCGGTTTTTAAAGAATTTTTCAAACGGGTCGAGACGACAATTTTCAGATCAGGTGACAATGTCGACGACGTGCTGGAACGGGTAAAGCGTTCGAAAAAGCAGATCGATGTTTCAAAACTGCGTTCCGGAGAGTTGAATGTGAAGCTCGGCCGCGGCGGCATTCGTGAGATCGAATTTATTGCGCAAGCTCTGCAGCTGGCGCACGGCGGCCGCGACAGATGGCTTCGCGCGCCGCATACGCTTATCAGCCTGCAGCGGCTGGCAGACCGTGGATTTTTGTCCGAAACGGAGCTTTCAAAACTTTTCGGATCGTACGACTTCCTGCGGCGGCTCGAACATATACTTCAGATGGAACATGGACTGCAAACCCACGTTTTGCCGGCGGGCGGCGAAAAACGCGACCTGTTGGCGAGGCGGATGGGATTCGTCGGCGCACCAGAATTTCAAAGCAGCGTCGATAGTTATATGGAGGCTGTAGCAAAGATCTTTGACCGGATATTCGGTCAGACAGCGCGGCTGCAAGAAGCGGAGCCTGTTTCCGGATCGTCGACCGGATCAGTATCGCGATCGAACGAAGTGTCGGTAGAAGCTGACGAGATCGCAATGGCCATCCGCACCGCATCGTCACGTTTTGGCGAATTGCTCGACGCGGCACTGAATGACGGTGTGCCGATATCGTACGTCCGCGATGAGGGCCTCGCCGAATCGGTGATGCAGTCTGTTAGAAACGAGACCGATCTCTCGGGCCGCCTTTCGGCACTCAGAAAAACTCATCGCAGACAGCTGTTGGCGATCGTGGGCAGTGACATTCTCCGCAAGCACGATCTCAACGCAGTTAAAAGATCGCAATCCCTGCTCGCCGAAGCCTGTATTTCAGCGGCCGTTGAGATAGCAAGAGTCGAGTTCGAGGTAAGATCCGGCCAGCCGCTCGAGCGCCTGCATCTGGCGGTGCTCGGTTTGGGCAAACTTGGCGGTGCCGGTATAGATTATGATTCCGACCTTGATCTTGTCGTGGTTTATGACGATAGCCTTCCAGATCCACCTACAGCTTCGCCAGCCGAATTTTATGGCAAGGCAGTCGAACTGATTGTAAACGCTCTCTCATCTGTAACGCGCGACGGAAGCGTTTACCGCGTCGATCTGCGCTTGAGACCGCACGGTAAAAATGGCCCGGGTGCCATCTCGCGAACTGCATTCGTCGAATACGTGCAGTCATCGGCCGAGATCTGGGAACTGCTGGCGTACGTAAAGCTTCGGGCGGTCGGCGGCGAAATGGGATTTGCCGGAAGCGTTGAAACCGAAGTCCGACGTGCGATACACGACCGGGCCGCGTCGATCGGCCGCAAAGAATTGGCCGATGAAACACGGCGGATCCGGATGCTGCTCGAAAGCGAGCGTTCCCGTCCCCGCGCCGGCGAGATCGATATCAAATACGGCGAGGGCGGCATACTCGATATTTATTTCGCCATACGATTCCTGCAGCTGGCCCATAATATTTCCGACGAACCGAGCGACCGTTCGACACGTGTCATGCTCGACCGCCTGAAAAACAGGTCCGTGATATCAGACGAAAACTACGCATGCTTGTCTGAAGGCTACAGTTTCTTATCGCTGCTCGACCATCAGTTAAGGTTATTTGTCGGTAGAACCACCAGGCTGGCCGGGGCCGACCGGGCTGCAATACGCCAGATAGCCAATAACCTTAATTTTCCAACGGTCAAAAAACTTGTGGACGAATTGAAGCTTCGGCGGATCGATATCCGCGCGGCGTTCGACGACATTGTCGGTTAGCCATCTTCCATTTTTTTGAAACCCGTCTATTTTTCCCTGTATAATATTGCTCGGATGCGTGTTGTTTGTTTCGTCTTATTCTCGATCTGCATATCGTTTGGGCCCGCCGACGGTCAGTCCGGCCGATACGCTAATTACTCTGAAAGCGGTCCGAAGTCAGCCCGCACAATTCCGACTGAGATCGCCAAAACAGATCCGGCGAGATCGCGAAAGGACGATACTGATGTTATTCGAGTGGAGAGCGATCTGGTGACGATCCCCGTCAGAATAACGGGCGGCGGCGGACGGCCCATAACCGATATCCGGCAAAATGAGTTCAAGGTCTTCGAGAACGGGGTCGAGCAAGAGATCGCATTGTTTTCAAGCGAAGACCAACCGTTCACTGTCGCGCTTGTGCTTGACATGAGTTATTCGAGTGTTTTCAGGCTCGAAGATATCCAGCGTGCAGCCTTTACATTTGTTAAACAGCTAAAACCCGACGACCGAATAATGGTCGTCTCTTTCGATGGGAAACCCCATATACTTTGTGAGGCAACAGCCGATCGCCGCGTTCTGCAGCTTGCGATCGAGGGAGCGAAGATCGGCTCCGGAACGGCCGTTTATGATACCTTCGGCCTGCTTCTGAACGAAAAGCTTGGTGCGTTCGGCGGCCGCAAAGCAGTTGTTTTGCTGAGTGATGGTGTCGATACCAGCAGTCGTCTTATAACACCGCCAGAGATAATTAAAGAATTAGAGGCACGCGACGTGATCGTATATCCCCTCAGGTACGACACTTATGACGACGTTCAGAAAAGCAGACGCAACGACGCTCAGGTCCAATATGACGACAACGATCGTCCATATATTGTCGAACAACCTCAAAAGAAGGGCGAACGTCCTGTGGATTATGAGGAGGCCCGTGAATTCCTGAACTTAATGGCCGGCACCACCGGCGGTCGGGTTTATCGCGTTGGCACCACAACCAACCTGGACAAAGCTTTTGCGGATATCGCAAATGAGCTTCGCAAAATATACAGTTTGGGGTATTATCCTTACGACGACCGGATGCCGGGCAGGAGCTATGAGATCAGGGTCCGCGTCTATAGACCCGGTCTTACGATCACTACCCGCGACCGGTATGTCGGGCAATCAAAGCAGAAGTAATTCCGTACCGTATTTTTAGCCGTCATTTTTCCTTAAACCCTTTTTTGTAGGAGACCACTTCCATGAAGATATTTTCAGCCGCAGCATGCTGTTTATTATTGCTGCTAACTCTTGGTGTCACAGCCTCTGTCAACGCCCAGGGCGAGACGATGACAAATGACGAGGTGATCTCGCTTGCCAAAGCCGGTCTTAGCCCGGCATTGATCGTAAACAAGATCCGCACCTCGAAAAGCAATTTTGACCTTTCGACCGATTCACTTATTAAGCTGAAGCAGGCCGGGGTCCACGACGACATTGTTGCCGCAATGTTAGAGGCCAAAAGCGGTCGTGCTTCTACATCGGGAGCAGCGACCGTAAGCGGCACCGGTGATCCGAATGATCCGATGGCGAAGCATACCTACGGAATCTATTTGCTTGACGAACGCGACGGTCAGCGTAAGATGACACAGCTGCAGCCGAGCGTCTCGGCGCAAAACCGCACTGGCGGCGGATTTACGGCCGCTGTTACACCATTCGGATTGGGTAAGGTAAAGACAAAAGCGAACCTTCCGGGACGTGCGGCTGACCTCAGGGTCACATCGACTTCGCCGGTGTTCTATTTTTATCTCGATACTACAAGCGGCGGATTGAACACGGCCAGCGGAATTCCTTCGACGCCGAATGAATTCACGCTGGTGCGCTTTAACCAACGCAGCGATAACCGCGAGGTGACGATCGCAAAATCCAATTCCTGGGGATCAAAGGGCGGCCTGTCTGACGAATATGTCGTCGCTCTTATCGCCGAAGATCTGGGAAATGGGATCTTTAAAGTTACGCCGACGACACCATTGAAAGTAGGAGAGTATGGATTCTATCTCGTGAACTCAGGCAATTCGAACGCGAGCGCAGCGATCGGTGCGAAATTCTTTGACTTTGGCGTAACAATGACGCCATAGAGGCTTCGACATCAAAAACGGATCGGGCCCCTTCCACGCTGGACGGGCCCTTTTTTATTTACGGCCTCCGGCGCGTTTTGGCGATAAACGGTAAAGGGTTTAATATCTTAGCGTCGTTTATTGAATGGACTGTTTGCCTGCATGGGCCGATCGCGTCCGGACATGTAGACGATGGCGTTCACGGTACGGATCATTAAAAAACATCTAAAAATGAATACAAAAAGCCTCGTTCCCGCGCTGTTTTTGCTTCTTTCGCTCGCATCTGCCGCTTTTTCTCAGATCGAAGAAAAATTTGATTTTTACACCCGAGGTGATTATCGAACTGCCGTTCCAAAGCCGCAGTCGATACTCAGGTATGATGTGGGAGCCTTTCATACCACGTATGCTCAAATGGAAAAGGTGATCGATGAGATCGCGAAAGCCGCGCCCGACAGAGTAAAGATCTATGACATCGGGACCACCAATGAATACCGGATGCAGCATCTCGTCGCGATCTCGTCACCTGAAAATATGAGCCGGATCGATAGTATCCGTTCGACGATCGAGCGTCTTGCCGATCCGCGACGCACATCACCGGCCGAGGCCCAGAACATTGCCCAAAATACGCCGGCGTTCGCGTGGATGGCGTATACGATTCACGGAAACGAATCGGCGTCTTTTGAGGCCATGATGCAGGTCATCTATCAGCTAGCAGCCTCGAATGAGCCGGCGACCCTCGACATTCTAAAAAATACGGTCGTGCTTGTGCTGACGGGCGAAAATCCGGACGGTCATGAGCGTTTTGTGACCTGGTACAACTCGATATCGACAGGCAATCCCGACCGCAACGCCGCCGAGCACCGCGAGCCCTGGAGCATCTATGGCCGTTACAGCCATTACCGATTTGACCTGAACCGCGATACGCTCACCATGACGCAAAAAGAGACGCGCAATATGCAGGCGGCCTTTATGCAGTGGCATCCGCAGGTGGCGGTCGATCATCACGGCCAGCCCTCGCAGTTTTTCTTTCCGCCCGCCGCCTTGCCGATCAACCCCAATTTCCCGCAACCAGCGACCAACAAATGGCTTGATATTTATGGCCGTGCGAATTCCAGGGCCTTTGACGCCAACAAATGGGACTATTACGTCCGCGATGTTTTCGACCTTTTTTACCCGGGTTATTGGGACACATATCCTTCACTGAACGGCGCGATCGGAATGACCTACGAGACGGATGGCGGCGGTTTTAAGGGCATTAGATGGACGCGCGAGGACGGAACGATAGTTACACTCAGAAGCGCCATTGCAAAACATTTCACCGCCTCGATGACCACGCTGGAACAGACAGCAAAGTTTAAGGTCGACCGGCTTAAGGATTATTACGATTTCAGGGCTCAGGCTATGAAAGACGCAGCAAGGGCAAAAATGAAGCGTGTCGTGATCGACCCGGGAAGCGACCGCGTTAAAGCCGCCGATCTGGCCGAAGTGCTGCTCAGATCAAATATTGAGGTCAAAACCGCGGTCACGCCGTTCACTTCTAATTCGGCCCACAGCTATATGTTGAAGGATTCGCCCGCCGCCCGGCGGACCTTTTCGGCAGGCTCGTATGTGATCGATCTAGATCAGCCTCAACGTCTATTAATAAAGGCGATACTCGAACAGGACACGCCGCAGGATAAAGCCTTCGTAGATGACAACATGCGGCGGTTCAATCGAAATCAGATGCGGGGCAAAGGCCAATCGAAGGAAGACTATGGCTTTTATGATATTACCGCGTGGTCACTGCCGCTTGCTTTCGGGCTGAACGCGTACTGGACCGAAGATGCCGGCAGCTTTAGCGGGTCGCCGGTAACGAACGAGACCATATCGTCTGTCAAGCGCGGATCGGTCAGCGGACGTGCACAGATCGCCTATGTCATCCCATATGAAACGGATTCGACGGCCGCGATGGCGGTCCGACTAACTCAGCAAGGCTATCGCGTTGCCGTTACCACACGGAGCTTGAACGCAGGCGGCCGTAACTGGCCTGCGGGAACATTTGTCATACGGGTCAGTCGGAACCCCGACTCCGTGCACGACGCGGTTGCAAGAACGGCTGCTGAACTGGGTGTCAATGTTATCGCCGTCAATAACGGATACTCGGACGAGGGCGACACCGGCATCGGCGGTGAGGCGCTTTATTCGCTGCAGCAGGCCAAGATCGCGATGGTCGCCGATGAACCTGTCGATCAGACTTCGTACGGTTCCATCTGGTGGACTCTCGATAGCAACGGCGTAACATTCACGCCGATGTCCATCGCGGCGATTCGAAGCGGCGCTTTGAAAAACTATAATGTTTTGATCATCCCCGGTGGTTCGGCAGGACGCTATTTTAGTGCCTTTGGCAGCAGCGGCGTTTCTGCATTAAAAGATTGGGTCTCAGCCGGCGGCACGTTGATCACAGCTCGCGGCGGTTCGGTTTTTGCCGCCCTTAAGGACGTAGGGCTGACGACCTCAAAGCTTGTCGGCAGCGACGACGATGAAGAAAAAGGCAAGACGACTGATACTTCCACGCCCGATAAACGCGGGCAGGCCGAGGGCAAACCAACGCCTACTCCTTCACCCGCAAAACGACCGACCGTCGCTGAACCTGAGCCTGAACCCGACTCAGACAGAACGGACGGGATCGCGCCATCGCTTCCGCCCATCGCTTCCCCATCGGCCGCGGCGAATAAAGTTCCTGAAGCACTGCCCGGTTCTATCATGAGGGCGACCGTAGACCGCACAACATATCTGACCTATGGATTGGACAGCAACGAGCTGCCGGTGCTGCTGGCCAGCGGATACTTTTTCAGACTTTCAAAGGAAGGAACAAATGCATTGGTCTTTAAGTCACGGTCTGGCCGTCCGCTAACCGTCTCGGGCTTTGTTTGGGAGGGAAACACTGAAAAGCTTCTTGATGGAACGGCTTACCTGATCGACGAGCCGCAAGGAAGCGGCCATGTGATATTATTTGCAGAGGAGCCTTTTTATCGGGGAATTTTCCGGTCGGCCACCAGACCATTCTTTAATGCGGTGGCCTTTAATGGCATCTTTTAAATAATGTTCGGGCATCGAAGCAGGCGGGGAAATATGTTTACGATAAAAGCAGGGTACAGTGATAACGTGGTGCTAAACGCCAGTCTCGAAACAGCTCGTGAGTTTTTTGCCGACGTTCGAAATTTTGTCGACCTGATGCCGGGCATAGCCAGTATCCATACTGATGCCAATGGTGTCGCGCACTGGCGGATCGAAGCCGATATTCCGTTGGTTGGTCCGATGATGCAGAAATTCTCTGTCGAATTGGCGGAGAATTCTCCAGACCGGATAGAGTGGTTCCCGATCAAGGTAGAG
>JBDTMQ010000186.1:0-4412 GCA_039934155.1 Acidobacteriota bacterium
GGCTGGCGGTTCTCGGCACGGATGAGCACAAGCCGTTTCTTGAGATCGCACCCTATCTGATAGTCGTTTTTCGCATCACGACCGTTACCGAAGACGGCGAAACCGAACCGACCTATTACTCGCAGGAATCGGTCGGCATCGCCGTCGGCATGCTCCTCGCCGCCCTGCACAACATCGGCCTCGCCACGCTGACGCATACGCCGTCACCGATGAAGTTTCTACAAAAGATCTTGGGCCGACCAAAAAACGAAGTCCCGTTCGTTCTGATCCCCGTCGGCTACCCGGCCCACAATGCTAAGGTGCCGGATATAAAGCGCAAGCGGCTGGATGAGATCATGGAAGTTATTTAACTATTAGGCGGCTTCCCAAGGGCGGCGCGCCAACCGGTCTTTACAGGAGGGACCAGAGATTAGGCGCATCACCGCGTGCCCCAATGCAACCGCACCCACATAGAACACTGCGTCGGCGAGTACGGGTACAATACCCCATGCGAAGGTAATCCACTCTGGGTACGCTGCAGCGATCAGGTAATCCCGCGGCGGTCCGATGACCGCTGCCAAGCCCAGGGATATAGCCAACCCACGCCAGCCGAACCGGCGAGCCACCCGCCATGTGACCAGATAGATTGGCGCACACGAGATGGCAAGACCGAGGTAGAGCAGCACCAAAAAGTGCGGCGTCCAAGAGATCGGCACCAGCCACCACCCCAGCGCGTTGCCGAGGGCGATTACGCCCAGCCCCATAAACCCGACGGCTGCTCCACCCACCACTGCCCCCGCGATGCGCCAAACGGTCGCTCGGGTGAGGTAGGTGACGATGACCAGCCCGGCTAGGTAAGTACAGAATATCAGGATGAGTTGTTGTGTTGTCATGCAAATCTGCGGGGCTGCCGCCTAACGACCCAAGCTCAGCGACCCGGCCTGCGGGACGCAACGATTGCAACCTGGACGCGATGGCCGGGTTCGCTGCAGCGCATGGTTAGGCGTTGCGGGTGTTGCTCTCATGCGTTGGGTGACGAAGTCCTAAGCCGCCGGAACAGTAGAATGTGACTCGTGATAATGACCGGCACCAGGAACGTTAGAAGCAGACTCAATGGCAGATGAAGCATCGTCCGCATGGATGCTGGATCGGAAAGGCCCATCCGTGCAGCAGTGGCGACCACGAAGAGAATATCTATCAGTCCAAGAATGTTCCATGCGGTGTAAAGGCGTCGCCCAGTAATGGTGTCAGGGCTCACTGCTAGGAGTAAAACGAGTGCCATCGTGGCGACGGCGATGTCGCCATAGCCCGCCGGGAGAGCGAAGCCTGGAGCCAGCTCGCCGCGGCCAGCAAGAATCAGGAAGTAAACGCCGACAAATCGAGCAAGATGCGGAACGACGAGCGCGCGGACTGACACACTATCGGCCCAAGCATGAAAGCGCGGGATGAAAAGTGCGGCGGCGAGCGAACCTGCGGTCAGAACAAGAATAACGACTTGTGGCGCTGGCGGTCGTAATGCTGTCAAGAGTCCGGAGGCGCCCACAGCGATAGCCGCGACAAACCAGATAACCAAAAGCAATGCTATCGGTCTGCCTGATGCTTTGATGTTAGAAACAGTATTCATTGAATGTGACGCGCAGCAACGCCTAACTACTTATTAACATCGGCGCCGTTGATAATACAATAAAATCCGGGTATTATCAATTGCATTTCTCCTAACTTGATATGGATAAGCCTACACCCAAACTACTTGATCAAGTTCGGAATCTGATGCGTCTGCGGCACATGAGCCATAAGACTGAGAGAGCGTACGTGGGGTACATTCGTGAGTTTATTCTTTTTCACCAGACGAGGCATCCTAAAGAAATGGGCGTGGACGAAATACGCGATTATCTAACACATCTTGCGGTAGAAAGGAACGTTGCGGCCTCAACACAAAACGTGGCGTTTAACGCGCTGATTTTTTTATATAAGCAGGTTCTTGCGATTGATTTGCCCCCGATATTGAACGTGTTGCGAGCAAAACGGCCGGCCCGGCTGCCCTCGGTTTTTACAATGGCCGAAGCCAAGGCAGTTATAGAAGAATTGGACGGCACGCCGCGCCTAGTCGTCGGGCTGCTTTACGGCTGCGGGCTGCGGCTTACTGAAGCCCTTCATTTGCGGGTGAAAGATATCGAATTTGAAACGCGGCAGATTGTCGTCCGAGACGGCAAGGGTGCAAAGGACCGAATTACGATATTGCCTGAGAGTTTAATTGCTGATTTGCGGTCTCACCTCGGCCGGGTGAAAGCTCTGCACGAGCAGGATTTAGGGAAAGGCCTGGGCTCTGTGCAGTTGCCATATGCACTGGCCCGCAAATATCCGAATGTCGACCGCTCTTATGCCTGGACCTATGTGTTCCCGTCCACGAAGATTTCACCCTCGCGTGAGGACGGTGTGCGTAGGCGCCATTTCACAGCGGAAAGTACGATTTCCGAAGCGGTCCGCAAGGCAGTCAGGACGCTGAAAATTGACAAACAAGTCGGATGCCATAGTTTTCGACACAGTTTTGCGACCCATCTGCTCGAAAATCATTACGACATTCGCACTGTTCAGGAACTGCTCGGGCACAAGGACGTGCGGACGACCCAGATCTACACGCACGTAATGCAGAATAAAACCTTCGTAAGAAGTCCTTTAGATACATAAAAATATTTCAAGCGGTAGAATAGAACGGCGACCCGTTGTGGCTGGAATCCGGCGCATCGGCCGCTCACTCTATTGCATCATAGTGCAAGAAAAAATGGACACAGGAAAAAAATTAAGCCGCGGGAAGCTGCTGGCATCGGCGGGAAAGGGCTTAGGGCTGATGGCTCTTTTATCGCCTACCGTTGCCTCGCTGCTTGAGAATGTCGCGGCGGCCGGGCGGTCGATCGAACATATTTCACCAAGTGAAGCTGCGACGAATGAAAAATATTGGAGCATAATAGCCGGCGCCTTCAGCATTCCGCGGACCAATCTTAATCTTAACAGTGGCTGGACGAGTCCTAGCCCCCGAATGGTCGTCGAGGCGTTTAATCGATACAAACATCAGGAAGACGCGACCGCGTATACGATGTGGCAAATGCTCGAGCCCCAAGCTGAAACAATTCGTGCCGGGCTTGCCGAATTATTCGGCTGTGACCCCGACGAGATCGCGATCACCCGCAATGCGTCCGAATCGCTCCAAATACTATTGTTCGGGATCGATCTGAGATCGGGCGACGAGGTTTTGACCACGACTCAGGATTACCCGCGTATGTTGACGGCCCTTCGTCAGCGTGAGGCCCGCGGCGGGCCAAAGCTGAAGCTGATCAAGATCCCGCTCGCACCGGCGAACACTGACGAGATCGTCGACGCGCTCGAACGGGGAATCACGCCCAGAACGAGGCTGATCCTCATCTCACACATGATCAATATAACGGGCCAGATCATGCCCGTTCGCAAGATCTGCGATATGGCCGGGGCCAGGGGCATCGAAGCGTTCGTTGACGGCGCCCATTCGTTCGCACAGCTCGATTTCAAACGCGACGATCTGCAGTGCGACTATTTCGGCAGTTCGCTTCATAAATGGCTTTATACTCCGAAAGGAGCCGGCCTGTTGTATGTGCGAAAGGACAAGATCAGAAATGTTTGGCCACTTATGGCGTCCGTCGATAAAGGCAAAGATGATATCCGCAAATTCGAAGAGATCGGCACGCATTCGTCGGCGACCAAGCTGTCGATCGGCGAAGCTCTATTGTTCCATGAGGCGATAGGTTCAAAGCGTAAGGAGGCGCGTCTGCGTTATCTCTCGCATTACTGGATGAACAGGCTGTCACTTTTGAACGGGATCGGGTTTAACACGTCGTTCGACCGTGAACAGTCGTGCGCAATAGCGAACTTTAGTATCAAAGGTGGTGATCCGAGAAACATTACCGAGTATCTGATGGCGAAACATAAGATAATTGCGACACCGATCATTCACGAAGAATTTTCAGGCATACGCATCACGCCGAATATTTTTACAAAATTGAGTGAGCTGGATCGATTTTGCAAAGCGATCCAGGATCTGGTCAAAACGGGATGGTCAAGAACGCGGTAAGAAAAGAGACAGGAAGAAACATCCGGGAAATTTTTGTCCACGCTTTTTTCGTCGCTTCAAAGCTCCTGTGATGGTGGCGCACGTTTCTATCGTATCGGTCCAGTTCTGTCCGAATCTCACCGAATTGGTTCGTGTCAAAATACTTGCTTAGTTTTGGAATAACAGAGTCGAGTTTTTCCCGCATATCTTCGATCGTAGAATCGTACTTTTCAGGCTGAGTTAACCGCGTAAGCAAGGGTTTATAACGGGTCCAGCCGATCGAAGCTTTAATGAATCGCTGCCGAACGGAGTGCGACCTGGCATTGACCGGGCCCAGCTCGATAGGCAGCAC
>JBDTMQ010000187.1:0-16259 GCA_039934155.1 Acidobacteriota bacterium
GAACAAGCTGTGGATTTACCACGCCGCGGGTTTCTGATCTAAGCTTGACTACAACGTCAGGCTCTTCTTGTTCCATTAAAATATTATAACAGAACGAAATGTGCCCTTCGCCGGTTATGCCTCGAAATTCAGGCAAGCAAATTCCAGACGGCCAAAAGCGAAATAACTGAAATAAATATCCAGAGAGTGATGCCTTGTAAAAGCGGCCGGATGCCGACGGTTTTGAGGGTTTCTCTTGAAAGGCTCGAACCTATTAAAAATAATGTGACGGTCATTCCCGCCTTTGCGAGATTGACCAATGCGTCGAAGACGCTTGGCTGAACAAAGGATGCGGAATAGGACCTGACGACCACAGCCAAGAGAAAGAACGCGATGAACCACGGGATCATAAGCTTTCGTTTCTTTTCGTCACTTTTACCGCGATATATATATAAGAACAAGAGTGTGACCGGTGCGATCCATAGGGCCCGAGCAAGCTTGATAGTTGTAGCAATGCCTAACGCCTCGGCGCCGTACACGTTAGCCGCTCCGACAACGGAACTCGTGTCATGGATGGCGATGGCCGACCAGATCCCGAATTGGCTCTGACTAAGACTAAGAAGGTGGCCGATCGGCGGAAACAGAAACAGCGCAACCGAATTCAAGACGAAGACGGTTCCTAACGAGACCGACATTTCTTCGTCGCTGGCGTGAATTACCGGGCCGACCGCGGCAATGGCACTCCCTCCGCAGATCGCCGTTCCCGACGATATCAGAGCTGAGGTCTTTTCACCGACATTTAGCAGGCGGCCGACCAAATAGCCTAGTACCAGCGTGCCGAATATCGAAGCGATCGTGAATAAGATCCCCTGTCGTCCGGCCCGATAGACGGTCTGCAAATTCATTCCGAAACCGAGAAGAACTACCGAGGTTTGAAGCAGGATCTTGGTTGGCCGCCCCTTTAATGACGGATATGGATCGCCGACCGTGAGTGCCACCACAAGGCCGATCAGCAATGCCAGGGGCGGCCAACCCAACGGCGATGAACGAAAGTTTATTTCAGGCTTTTGCCTTGCCCTGGTTGGCGACGGCGTCTTGAGCCGCTTTTACCGCGTCGGGATCGCCCAGGTAATAGCTTTTTATTGGTTTCAGTTCATTATCGAGCTCATAGATCAACGGAATTCCGGTAGGAACATTCAATGACGTTATTTGGTCGTCGGAAATATCGTCGAGAAACTTGATCAGGGCCCGCAGCGAGTTGCCATGTGCCGCTACGATAAGTTTTTTGCCGTCTTTTATTTTAGGCAGGATCACTTTCTCAAAATACGGTACGACACGCTCGACGGTGTCTTTTAAACATTCTGTCTTTGGAAATTCTCCCGACGGAATTGAATAATATTTGGGATCGTTACCTAAATATCTTTCATCGGTCTCGGCCATTGGATCAGGAGGAATATCAAAACTCCGCCGCCAGATCTGAACCTGTTCTTCGCCAAATTCGGCTGCCGTTTCAGCCTTATTCAGACCTTCCAGTGCGCCGTAGTGACGCTCGTTAAGAAGCCACGACTTCGTTTCCTGGATCCACATCAGATCCAATTCATCGAGTATTATCCAAAGCGTGCGAATCGCCCGCTTTAGAACCGACGTATAGGCCTCGTCGAAAACAAACCCTTCGGCCTTTAGCAGCTTTCCAGCGTCGACCGCCTCGGCCCTGCCTTTTTCAGAGAGGTCCACGTCCTTCCATCCCGTAAAGCGGTTTTCCTTGTTCCACTCACTTTCGCCGTGACGGATCAATACTAGTTTATGCATGTTTCATCGATCACTGTCCTGGTTTTTCGCGCCTTTGCCGAAATTTTGGCAGCAAGCGCGCCGTCAAAGTTCCTGGTTTCAGTTTTCTCCAGTATCTAATATTTTCTTGACTTCTCCAACCAAATAAAGAGATCCGGTAACGCATATCATGCCCGGATCGTCTACGGTCTGATGGGCAAGTTTAAGGGCCTCAGCCGGCGAGTCCGTCATCATAATTTGAGGATGGATCAGGTCCTGCGGGATCGATGCTGCGATCTCAGCGGCGGTCATCGCCCGGGTATTCGACGGCCGGGTTAGAATTAGCCTTGCTGCCGTGGGGAAAAGGATCTCGGCCATCTCGGCCACATTTTTGTCCTCCATCACACCAAAGATCATTGTCACCGGACTATCAGCACTTTCAACCAAAAACTCGGCCAAAGCTTGCGCTCCGGCCGTGTTGTGGGCGCCGTCATACAGAATATTGCCCTGGAATTCGAGCCGGCCGGGATGGACGGCCTTTTTCAGGCCTTCGACGATATTTGAGGCTCGAATAGGAAAATACTCCTGCAATGATTCGGCAAGAAGGACTGCTGTCATGGCGTTCGCGGTTTGGTGTCGGCCCCGCAACGCGAGTCTGACGGGCGGATAAGAGCCCAATTTGGTTTGAAAAGAAAATATCACAGGGTCGCCGCCTGCCGTCTGGGGGATCAAATTTACGTTCACATCCCCAGCGAGTTCCGGCGTCACACCGCTTGTTTCAGCGGCCCGTATTATCGTTTCTAGCGCTTCGCTATATGATTGCTCGCCGACGACCACCTTTGTGCCCGGCCGAATTATCGCGGCCTTTTCTGATGCGATCTCGTGTATGGATTCGCCGAGGTATTTCTGATGATCGAACGCGATCTGGGTGATCGCGACTAATTCTGCGTTCGCCACGGTTGTCGCGTCAAATCTTCCTCCCAATCCGGTTTCAAGGATCGCGAGCTCGACGCCGACCCTTTCAAAATGGTCGAGCGCGAGCGCTGTCACCTGTTCAAAATAGGTCGGCCGCGACGCCAACTGCCCTTCTTTTACTAGTGCTTCGGAAATTTTTCGGATGTACGTAGCTCCAACGGCGAAGTCGTCTTGTGAGATATTGCGTCCATCGATCCTGATCCTTTCTGTTATCGAGATGAGATGGGGCGATGTGTACAGCCCGGTTTTGATGCCGGCCGAAATGCACATCGCTTCCAAAAAAGCGCAAACCGAACCTTTGCCGTTCGTGCCTGCGACCTGGACCTTTAAGTAATTTTTTTGTGGATCGCCTAGGGCTCGGAGCAGCGTCTGAATATTGTCGAGCCCCAATTTCAGCGTCGAGATCTCATTTCCAAGGCTTAGCAGGTAAGATTCGGCTTCTTTAAAATTCATCAACCTGATCAACTCGGCAGAACTCAAAGCTACTTAGAGATCGGGAAAAAACAAAACGATCGAGGTCGGAAAAGTCTATCTCAAACGGCCCGCCCCGCGACTTTATCATTCTGCATAAAATTCAGGGAACGAATAATTGTTTCACGCAGTTGGCGGCGGTCGACCACCATGTCGACCATTCCGTGTTCAAGCAGAAATTCGCTTCGCTGAAACCCTTTGGGAAGTTTTTGACGGATGGTCTGTTCGATCACACGCGGGCCAGCGAACCCGATCAACGCTTTAGGCTCGGCGATGATGATATCGCCGAGCATGGCAAAACTCGCCGTAACGCCGCCCGTTGTCGGATCTGTCAGAACCGAAATAAATGGAAGCCGGGCTGTATGAAGCCGTGATAGGGCGGCCGAGATCTTTGCCATCTGCATCAGGGAAAGAGTGCCTTCCTGCATTCTGGCGCCGCCCGAGGCAGAAAATATTACGACTACGCCGCGACTCTCAAGCGCGCGTTCGATCAGCCGGGTGATCTTTTCGCCCACGGCCGATCCCATCGAACCGCCGATGAAAGACATATCCATTGCGCCGACGAAGGACAGGTGGCCGCCGACCTTCCCCTTTCCGGAAATGATCGCCTCGGGCAAACCCGAGGATTCCTTTGCCTGTATGATCCGGTCTTTATAAGGCTTAGTATCGACGAATTTCAGCGGATCGGCCGATGTTATGTTTTCGTCCAGCTGCTCATAAACGCCGTCGTCGAAAAACGAAGTCAGCCTTTCACGTGCCGGCAGACGAAAATGGAAGCCGCAGTGGGTACATACCTGAAATGACTCGACGAGTTCGCGTTTGTAAAGCGGACTCTCGCACTCCTGGCATTTGACGAAAATACCCTCGGTTTTGACCTTTCTTTCTTCGTCGTCAATCTGTTCGTCGATCTTCGGTTTATCGCGTTTGAACCAGGTCATAAGTTCTTACCCGCCATTGCACAAAACGCATTCGCAGCTTGGCGCGAAACTATCTTATCGTAGGAATACAATAGATTAGCATAGGCAAAAGATGTTTGTCGCAACCGCTGGTACTAGGACTAACTCAGCACTTTCAGCATCTGCTGATGAATACTTCCATTGCTGGCGCACAGGGGCGGAGTGTAAACATTAAATGGCGATCCGTCATAATACGTGACCATCCCGCCCGCCTCTTCGATCAGCAGCTTGCCTGCGGCCACGTCCCAGGGATTAAGACCTTCTTCCCAGAAGCCATCAAACCGCCCGCACGCAACATAAGCCATGTCGATAGCCGCCGAACCATCTCTTCTTACCCCTCTCGAATGAAAAAGAAATTCGGTCAAATGCCGCGAAAAATCCTGTTTGCTTTTGAAATCGTAGGGGAAACCCGTAACGATCAGCGAATCGCCGAGGTTTTCGGTAGAAGATACGCGAATTTGGCGGCCATTAAGACTCGCGCCGCTTCCCTTTTCAGCCGCAAACATCTCGTTGCGGGTCGGATCGAAGGTGACGCCGATAACGATATCGCCTTTATGTTCAAGCGCGAGCGTCACACAAAAACACGGGTATCCGTGGGCGTAATTCGTCGTACCGTCCAGCGGATCAATGATCCATTTCCATTCGTTGCCGTTCTCAATAACAACGGCGTCGCCCGCCTCTTCGGCAAGTATCGCGTGTTTAGGATAGTGAGACTTGATACGATCAATGATCATAGCCTCTGAGGCAAGATCGGCTTCGGTCACAAGATTGATATCGCCCTTTTTTGTGATGGCGGTGATCCGGCCGAATTTTTCCAGCAGCAGATTTCCGGCCTGCCGAGCCGTTTCGAGAGCAAAATTCAACATTGTGCAATTATGTTACCGCAAGTGGGTCAACCGGCGAAAAGCGGTATACGGACAGATCAGCCTGTTATTTCATTATCGCGATGATCTCTTTTTGGAACGGAGCAGTGATAATGGCATCATTTTCCGAAACAAATACATTGATCTCAGAGCGGATGCCGAACTTGCCGTCGAAATAAATACCCGGTTCAATAGAAAATGCGGTTCCCGGGATAAGCAGTCGGGTATCGCGTGTTTCGAGGTTATCGATATTGGCGCCGTTGCCATGCCCCTCTTCGCCGATCGAATGTCCCGTTCGGTGAAGGAACTGGTCAGCATATCCGGCCTTTCGAATGATCCCTCGTGCAACGTCATCGACGTCCGCACCCTTGATCGGCCGGTGTTCCTGAAACGCTTTTTTCACAAAGTTATACGCGGTCTGCTGCGCGTCAAATACTATGTTCCAGATCCTCACATATTCATCCGGAACCTTGTCGCCGACATATCCGACCCAGGTCAGATCCACTGCCGGAGCTTTAGGTTTGTTGAGTTTGGTGACGGCGTCGATCAGCACGAGGTCGCCGCGACCGATCGGCGAGTTCCTACCTTTGCTGGGAAAGTAATGCGGCGATGCGGCATTCTTTGTTACCGAAACGTCCATCGGTGACGGCTGCATTCCCTCTTCCGAATACCTTTTGACCATAAATTGCTGGACGTCGTATTCGGTCGTGGGAATGTTCGCGTTGATACGTCGGCCGATCTCGGCAAACGCTTCGAGAATGATCTTTTGCAGTTTTTCACAGGCTTCGCGATGCATTGCGAGCTGTTCCGGTGTCCAGACAGCTTCGAATTTCTGGACGAGATCTGCGCTTGAGACAACCGTAACGCCAAGCGAGCGCACCATTTCGATCGTCCCGGCATCGACCCTCGAAATGTAAGGGATGTCGTTATTGGGCGAGTACTGCATCGCGATCCGCGGCTTTCTGGCGTCGTTCTTACCGTTAATGCCGAATGCCTGTTTTAGGTCGCTTTCGATCAATTGCCACTCGCGATATATGAGTTTTTGACCTGGCAATGCGTCGAGCTGTCCCGGCTCGATCGCATGCACAACTTTCACTGGCTCGCCCGACGCCGGAACAAAATAATACCAACGCCGCGTTCCGCCCATGCTGCCTGTGTTCAGAATTCGCGGGGCAAGGATGTCGCTTCCGCGAAAATCGTAAAATAGCCAGCCGTCGAGGTTCTGCTGCTTAAGCGCGGCCTGAATTTCAGCGACGCGGCCCGATTGTGCCGGGATAAGACCTTGAATGCCTGGTTCGGCCGGCAGAGCCTGAGCCTTGTTTTTAGAAATATTTCCCTGCCCGGCTGCGGCGGCAACGAGCCCGATCATGACCGTAAGTATAGAGATGATCCGCATAACTATTTAAAATAAACGTCGACGTAATCCGTGACCGGATCGCACGGATTGTCCATTTGCTGCATTCGCCAATATTTGCGTTTTCCTGTAATCCTGAATGTGAATTCGCCGTCGCGTGTGCATGGCTGTCCGCTGTTGATGTGGCTGACCTGAGTAACGATCGTTCCTTCAAAGACGAACTCCTTCTCGCCGATCGACTTTATCACGCCGTCGATCCCTACAAAGTCCGTATTTCCTGCCCGGCCTTTCTGCGACCCTTTGATACGATAAACACCGCGGCTGTTTGTAACGTTGGCCGCTCCGAAATAGTCCCAGCTGATCCACTGCAGCGAAAGCTTGTGCCGTCCGAGCAGCATTTTAGCTTCCGCGGCATCGTCTATCCGGGTCCGGTCCTGGGCCGAAACAAAGCCTGAAAGGGCGACAACCAAAATCAAACCTTTAATGAGCATTATTGTTAATGCGCTGCGGCGACCGATTTCTGAGTTGTGATCCTCCGACCCGCGATCCTCAGAAACTCTTTTACCTGTGAATCCCAGAAGGTCCAATTGTGTGCACCGGGCAGTTCGCGAAATTCATGAGGAACTTTTTTTGTTATCAACAGGTCGATAAAATCGCGATTATTTTTGAATAAAAAATCCTCGGTTCCACAATCGACGTAGATAAACGGCAGCTTTTTGAGCTGGTCAGGCGACAGATCTTTGACCATTCCAAAAATATCGTTGCCCTTGCGGGCATCACTCTCCGGCGGGCCGAAGATCGCATCTATAGTCTTACCGATCGCCCCGATACCTTTTTCCGTGAACGAGGCGGCGCCGAGGGCGCCGCTAAAACTGCCGACGAGCGAGAACATTTCCGGATATTTAAGCCCGAATTTCAACGCACCGTAACCGCCCATCGAAAGTCCCGCGACGAAACGGTGTTCGCGATCGGCCATGGTTCGATAGTTCTTGTCTATTTCGGGAATAAGTTCGCGGATAACATAGCTCTCGTATTTGTCGTTCGGCACCGCAAGGCTGTCGCTGTACCAACCGTCCCCGCCCTCGGGCGTAACGATTATCAGATCATATTGCTTCGAATATTCCGCCAAGCCGGTTTTATCGGTCCAGTTATCATAATGCCCCGTCAGACCATGAAGCAGATAGACGACGCCAAACCTTCGCTTGTCTCGTTCGTCATCGTAATTTACAGGCAAAACGACCCTGTAAGGCATATCGCGAGCCATAAGCTTGCTTTTAAGCTGCAGCGTGCGGACACTTTTGTTCCCGCTTTCGGGCGAGACCTGAGCATTGCCGGTGTAAGCAAAGGTCAGCAATACCGCCAAGACAAAAGTGTAAACCAAACAGCGCGATCGATGCTCCATCTTATATCTCCTGTCCTTAGCTAAACAGGCCGCCGAACCAGCCGCTGCTTTCCTTACCATCTTCCAGCGCCGCGATCTGAGCAAGTTCGCCGGCGTCGAGCCAAACTCCTGTGCACTTGTCGCAAACATCGATCGCAATGTTTTGATGTTCTGTCTCGATCAACGTTCCGTCGCATCGAGGGCAGGCCATACCGGCCGATCCGGCTTTTTCGTCGCCAAGCTTCGCACGCATTTTTTCGAGAAGTTCCTGTTCCTTGCGATGAAAATATTCGTTTTCGAGTGCACGTCCGCGGTCATCCATTTCAATTGGCATGAATCATAACTCTCCCTTTAGTGAAAAATTTTGTTAACAGAAAAATATCAGAGTACCCACGATATTAAAAGCATGGTGTATTCGATAGCAGTGCCCAAAGTCCGAGATCACAGAAATGATGCGGCGGGAAAATCGGTTTTCAGGCTTCGGTCTTATGTATCGACCTCATTCGCTGCCTCGCCTTTTTCGACCGTCGAATCGTATTTCGACGCTTGAGACTGGTTTCTGCCCAATCCGAAACTTGTTTCAGCGGATGCCATTCAAAGCTCTCGAGCGGCAGCACCTCACTCGACGCGTCGCGAAGCTTCAGAGTACTAAAAGCCACAAAAAAGATCGCGAAATTAAACACGGCGCCGACGGTCATTACCAGCCAGCCGGGCGCAAGGCCGACCGTCGCTCTTTTTTCAAATATGTCCCAAAAAAGCCTTCGGTCCTCGGCAGTCAGCGTCGGGATCGGCGACGGATGGATGTAGATCTTTAGCGACCACGAAAGCGCTAGTAAGGTAAAGATCCATAGATAGTTTGCGCGCAAACGGCGGCCGACAGCTTCCCATTCGCTGATAGTAAAATGCGGCGTGATCAAGTCCGCCGAGACATGTTCGGCCCATTCGCTGTCGGGCGGAATCGTTCGGTGCGATAACATCGGCGCGAAATAACCGGTTTCAAGCACCCGGACCCGATTCGCCCAAACTTCGTAGTATCGATAGCGACGCGCCTCCATGAACAAAAAGATCGAAACGAGTATCGTGTTTATCGGGATCGCAAAATGCGGGTTATCGGGCGAGCTGAATACGAACGACAGCGTCGCACCAGCCGTGATAACGGCCCAGTTGGTCGTCGCATCGAGCCGGCTTCGCCACACATTAGAACGCTGTAACTCGCCTCGGTAAAAGTGGACCATCGCCGTATTGAATTCGGCAGGGGCGAGCCGTTGGGCGATCGAGACCGGCGTGGATTTGGGTTTTTGCTTGCGCTTGCTTACCTCTTCGGCAAATGTGCGAAAAGAATCGGGGACATTTGTTATATGTAATTCGTCGTCGGCCGATTGCGTTCGTGACCGAACATCTTCATTCATATAGCGTTACGCGGGAAAGGAAGGGGAAATTGGGAGCCATCCTTGCTAAGTAAAAGGTTTAGCACTAAAACTAATGCGATGCAAGGATTTTGCTTCGACGCGGCAGAGTGAATTCATACTCGTCACAAATTTCCAGCCCGCGGCAAGATCGCTTGAAGAATTTTAAGCTATGACCCAGTCCGACGAATATTGGATGAATCGGGCACTTCTCTCGGCAGAAGAAGCACTGAAACTTAACGAAGTGCCGGTCGGCGGTTGTCTTGTCGCATCAGACGGCACGTTACTGGCGGCAGCTTTTAATAAGACGATAACCGATCGCGACCCGACCGCTCACGCCGAAATATTGGCACTGCGACAGGCTGCTATAAAACTTTCGAACTACAGGATCGTCGGATCGACCATGTATTCGACAGTAGAACCTTGTGTGATGTGTGCGGGTGCTCTGGTAAACGCCCGGGTCGCCCGCCTGGTCTTTGGCACTCGTGACGAACGCTTTGGGGCCGTTGTTTCGCGTTTCCGACTCTGCGACAGCGACTTGCTAAATCACCGTTTAGAGATCGTCGAAGGCGTTCTTTCAGCGGAGTGCCGCAAGCTGATGCAGGACTTTTTCAAGTGCCGACGCTGAACGGTAACGCTCACTTGATATTTTCGGCAGCAAGCCTTTATGATTAAAGATTCGCGCGGAGAGGTGCGAGAGTGGTTGAATCGGGCAGTCTCGAAAATTGCTGTACCTTAACGGGTACCGTGGGTTCGAATCCCACCCTCTCCGCCATTTTGATCTTGGATTTCACGGTCCCTGATCGGACAAAGATGTAAATATTGGAAAGGTGCAGGAGTGGTTGAACTGGCAGCACTGGAAATGCTGTGAGCCTCAAAAGGGTTCCGTGGGTTCGAATCCCACCCTTTCCGCCAGAGTACAGTAGGCCGTGGGCAGTTGGCAGCAAAGGCCCTGCAGCCAAGCGTTAATTGCCGGCCGCCAACTGACATATGGCTCCAGGCTCCGCACAAGATTTGAGTTGTGAATCCGCTAGGCGAGGAATCGAGCAACGGTAGCAATTTCAGTCTGTGTTGTGGTTAAGTCTGGAGCCGCCAGTTTTTACAAAGACCCGCACGCAAAAAAAGGTACAGCTTCTTAGGCCGAACTGTTCCGGATCATCGTGCGGGCTTTTGCTTCGGACGATGCGTGCGGTTTGTTATGCTTGGTCAAAACCGCTAAAATCTCTTCGAATGTCATATCAGGTTATCGCAAGAAAATGGCGGCCACAGTCGTTTGGCGCCGTGACGGGTCAGGAACACGTCACCAAGACGCTTCGCAACGCGATCGAAAACGGCCGGCTGCACCATGCATATTTATTTTCAGGGGCTCGCGGCGTGGGAAAGACAACGACCGCGAGGCTTTTGGCCAAGGCGCTGAACTGTCACAAGAGCGATCGGCCGACGGTGACGCCTTGCGATTTCAATGACCCCAATGCATGTTCCTCTTGTGTCGAGATAGCCGAAGGTCGTTCGATGGATGTGCTTGAGATCGATGCAGCTTCTCATACCGGGATCGATTCCGTCCGCGACACAATAATCGAAGGCATCAACGTAAATCCTGCCCGCGATCGATACAAAGTTTTCATCATCGACGAGGTCCATCAGCTTTCCAAACCGGCATTCAATGCACTTTTGAAAACACTTGAGGAACCGCCGCCGACCGTCGTCTTTGTCATGGCGACGACCGAGCTGCACAAGGTTCCCGACACGATCCTTTCGCGATGCCAGCAGTTCGAATTTCGGACGATCCCGATCTCAAAGATCCTTGAAAAACTCAGGTCGATCGCTGAGGCTGAGGACATTGTGATATCGGAGGACGCCTTGCGAGAGGTCGCGAGATCGGGCGAGGGCTCGATGCGTGACGCGCAGTCAAATTTAGATCAGGTGATCAGCTTTGCCGAGGGTAGTATCGAAAGGGCAAACGTGTCGGCGGCACTCGGTCTTGCTGGGACAGAGTTTCTTGAAGCTTCCGTTAGAGCGATCTCTGAGACCGACCCGAGCGCAGTTTTAAAGGTCGTCGACGAACTCACCGCGCACGGTTACGACCTGCGCAATTATTGCCGGGATCTGCTTGGAATTCTGAGGGATCTGCTGGTCTATAAGATCGCCGGTGGAAACGAGCATCTGCTCGAAGGGTCACCGCTTACGGTCAACGGAGCGCTCGATCTGGCCGAACCATTTTCCGAATCGGACCTCGTTCGGCTTTTCGAATCGCTGGCCCAGACTGAGATCGCGTTGAAAGATGCTCTTCAGCCTAGATATGTTCTAGAGATCGGTTTGATCAAGCTGCTTGAAATGCGCCGCCTTAGCTCGCTTGAAAGTATACTTGACAGGCTTTCGAATTTAGAGACCGGAGTATCGAATGGTACGGCCGATCCCGTCGTAAGTGATCTAGCATCAGCCGACCTGGAAAAAAAAACTCTAATCTCCCCTCCGACCTCACCCGAATCGCTTCTCGACATTGAAACTGCTGTCGCCGAAGGCGAACCGCATCGAGACGAACGACCTCCGGTTGACCTTTCATTTCTTGATCATTTGCCCGTAAAACTACCGCCCATTCCGTCGGAAGAGCTAGAACATTTCCAGGATAACTGGCTTGACGATCGTTATGAGCAGATCCTATTGGAAAACGGTGATGACCTCTCTTTGCTGAAAAGCGTGATCATTCCGGATCCGGTCCAGCCCAATGTTCTCCTTTCCCAAATCAAAGCCGAACAACCGGCCAACGGTTATGTGAACGAAGCCGCCGCCACAGTTCGGGCTTTGGTAAACATTCCTGAAACACATTCGGTGCCGCAGGAATACGAGCTGCCGACCCTGCCGCTTGATCCGTCGGAAGATGACTTGATCAATTACGCTAGGGCCCACCCGTCGACAATTCTCGCGATGAAGATATTTCGGGCATCGATCGTCGGGGTCGAACGCAGATAGGCTTTCCGCCTCGAGACTCATCGGGAACATTGGTCTGCGAGCTTTCGTATTTGTCTGTGATTTGTGACAATCGTGGTAATCGAATGTATTTAATTTTATCGCGAGCAAAACCAAGAATTTTGGCGGCTGTGATGTTCAACCTGATCGCAGCCGTTTACGCGTTCTCACAGTCCGCGACACCATGGCCGGCCGGGACTTCGCCGCTGCCGGCTCCGACAGGCCAGGTCAATGATTATGCCGGCGTAATGGATGCGGCCACAAAACAGCAGCTCGAAACCCGGCTCCGGGAATTCAAGGCGCGAACAAACCCGCAGGTGGAGATAGCTGTTGCCGTAGTAAAAACGACAGGCGACCGCGACATATTTGATTATTCACTCGCCGTTGCCCGCGGCTGGGGAATCGGTTCGAAGGAATCCGACAATCCGGCTGCGCTCCTATTTGTCGCGATAGATGACCATAAATACTTTACTCAGATCTCGAAAGACCTCGAGGATGAACTGCCCGATGGGATTGCCGGCAGTCTGCAGCGACAGTATCTCGTTCCCGAATTTCGGAAAGGTAATTATGCGAAAGGGATATCTGACACTGTCGATGCTTATATTCGAACGATCGAATCAAAGGGAAACGTTCAGGGAACGCCTCAAACCGCGGCGCCGACCGGCGAGCCGCGTTCGCGTCAATCAGTATCTAGCACGTTCTGTTGCCTTCTGATCGTGATCGTAGTTCTATTTATAATATTTTCGAATCGCGGCGGTCGAGGCGGCCGCGGAAGCGGCGGCGGAGGTTTGGGAGGTGCTCTTCCCTGGATAATCGGCTCGGCCATTGCCAACAGCGGAAGCTCTTCGTCAAGCAGCTGGGGCGGCGGTGGCAGCAGCAGTTGGGGCGGCGGTGGCGGAAGCTGGGGCGGATTTGGAGGTGGCGGCGATTTTGGCGGCGGCGGGGCCGGAGGCGGCTGGTAACCGACCGAGCAGCCGGAATTTACGGAAGAATTTGATATGCGTAATCATTTTGAAGCCTTTATTGATGACCTGCGGTCCACCCACGGTAATAATTTAACGTCGGTTATCCTTTACGGTTCGGCTGCCGCCGGTGATTTTATTCCCGCCAGGTCGGATTACAATATTCTTATCGCGCTCGAAAAGATAACTCCGCATGTTCTCAGGCAGGCTCATGCCAGTGTCCGCGAATGGCGCAAAATGGGGCATCCGGTGCCGGTTTACTTTACCGTTTCTGAACTAAAGAACGCCGCTGACGTCTTTCCTATCGAGTTTCACAATATGGAAGTCGCGCGAAAGGTTTTATACGGTGAGGATGTCTTGGCAGACTTGAATATTTCTGACGAATACCTGAGGCATCAGGTCGAATATGAATTAAGAAGCAAACTTATCCTGCTTCGGCGGCAATATATTCCGGCATCGGGCTCGGTCGACGGGCTAAAGACGCTTATGGCTGAGAGCCTTGCGAGTTTTGCTTCGCTTTTCGGTGCCGTTTTACTGCTTTTAGGGGTCGACCCGCCAGCTACGAAGCATGAGACGGTCGCACTTACCGTAGCCCAGCTAGGACTGGACGGGGCGTCGTTCGAACGGATCTTTAATATCCGCAGCGACAATTTTGCGGCTGAGCTTGATGACACAGGCGCAAACCGCCTTTTTGGCGAGTATATGGAACAGGTTGAAAAGGTGATCAACGCGGTCGACGCGTTGCGAGAATCGTAAATCGTAATTGCCGATGGTTGATCGCCGGTTTCGAGGATCGAACGATTAACAATTGACGATTAACAAAAGACAATTAACTTTTTATGAGGAGAATAATAATGAAAAGAGCAATTTGGCTAACAGCGATCTTAATTGCGGCGTTTGGTTTAAGCGGATGTAGCTATAACTCGTTGACCAGCATGCAGCAGGGTGTTAAAGGCAAATGGGCGAACGTCGAAAGCGCTATGCAGAGGCGTGCCGACCTGATCCCAAATCTGGTCGAGACAGCCAAGATGGCCGGTATTCAGGAACAGGAAGTATTCGGCCAGATCGCCGACGCCCGTTCCCGGCTGCTGAATGCCCAGCAAGCGCAGCCCGCCGGTCCCGAGGGCGACAAATCACCGGAACAAAAGCAAGCTGTAATTGATGCCAACAACAGCTTTGGCGGCACGATCGGCCGATTGTTAAGTCTTCAGGAGAATTATCCGGTCCTGCGTTCTAGTGAAGCATTTATGAAAGTACAGGACGAATTATCCGGTACCGAGAACAGGATCAATGCCGCCCGCATCGATTATAACGAATCGGTGACGAACTATAACACGACGCGAAATCAGTTTCCGGCCGTCATTACAGCAAGCCTCTTTGGTTTTAAGGAGGAACCTTTCTTTAAGGCTGACGAAGGCGCGCGGACAGCACCAAGCGTAGGAGATGCGAATTCGCTTCGACGAAATCAAACGGCACCGGCCGCTCCCGCACCTCCGGCTCCGGCACCACCGGCAAACCAGTAGATCAATGGCATGAGTTGTTCAAAAACCTCGCGCCGTGCACATTGAACAATGATCACACGGCCTGTCGTTCGGCTCGAACGCACAGGCCTTTTCATTTGACCCTTTCGAAGCTCGGTCGATCACGGCATCGGCGATCGTGAATCTCTGAGAAGATGGGTGCGGGAAATTTTGCTTGAAACGAATATCCGAAGGGTCTTTTGAATTTTCGATCAGAGCCAGTCTCGAGTTTATCTGCTCGAGGTCCGCCTTGATCGCTGCGAGGTCCGAACGCGGCGTACCGAGCAGTCCGGCGACCTTACCGGCCAAATTATCCAAGTCACTTTCTTTCATCGATCTTGGCCGTTCAGAAGGTCGATCCGATCGACGATCCCGACTATTGCCGAATCGATCGCCGCGCCCGCCCGCCCAGTCGAGGCCGTCGATGCCGACCAGCCTTCCTGAGCGATCACGACAATATCGCCTTCGCCCGCATCGACCGAATCAAGAGCCAAACACGTGTAGTCCATGTCGGCGCCGTCAGGCGCAAGCTGGCGGCAAAGCATGATCCGCGAGCCTTCGTACCGCTGGTTTTTCTGCGTGGCAACGACGTTACCTATCACGCGGGCGATCAACATAAATATTTAACGGCTCCGGACGTGTGAGGCCGAATCCACGATACCGACAATAGTACAATCTGTCGGCGTCTCGTCGCGCTTGAATGGGAACGACGCTTCTTTACCACGGCACCAGAAAACGAGCTCGCTGACGCCGGCGCCGACCGAGTCAAGCGCGACCATCGGCTTTCCTTTGGCGTTGAGATCGGCGTCGAGCGTTTGAACTACGAGAAGTTTACGGCCGTCGAGCGAACCGTTCTTTATCGTCGATACGACAGTTCCGATGACCCTTGCGAGTTGCATAGCCGTTTACGACTGCTTTTTCAGATTTGCGATCGCAGATTTGATGCGTTCCGCGTTAGGCGCCTTTGGTGCAAGGTCGAGATATTTTTGCAATTCGGTCGCCGCGTCGGCATTACGTTTTTTCTCAGCGTAGATCTGTCCCAAATAAAGATGCGCCAACGCTAGGTCTTCCCCACCCTTTGTCGATACCGATTTCTTTAATTCCGCTTCAGCGGCATCCACGTTCTTAAGATAAAAAAGCGATATTCCGAGATTTAAATGAGCCTCGGGCATATCCTGTTTTTGCTGAAGCACATCATTGAACGCGGCGGCCGAGACCTCATAATTCTTTCTCTGGAATTGTGCCAGCCCGTACCCGTATTTTGCCTCGAGGTATGTGTTGTCGATCGAGATGGCCTTTACAAATGATTCGGTAGCTTTGTCCGGGTCTGACAGCTTCAAATAAGCAGCCCCTTTCTCGTAAAAGGCAGCTGCGAATTGCGGATATGCGGCGATAGCTTCGTCAAAACTCGCGACAGCGCCCTTTGCATCGTTCTTCGACATCTTGTCGATGCCTTTCTCGAATTTATCGACCGCGTCTTTCGGTACGCCCACGAGCCGAGCGTTGCTTCTCGCCGTTGGGATCGTTTTTGTCTGTCCGAGAACGCGCAGGTGAAAGGTCATCTGATAACCCTGGCCGGCCGCGGCGAATCGTTCGATGGTCATTGACTCGTTCTCGGTCTGATATCCGTTTGCCCGAACAGTGATCATGTAGTTGCC
>JBDTMQ010000188.1:0-4468 GCA_039934155.1 Acidobacteriota bacterium
GGCGGTTTTTCGTTGATCACGAGTTTTGTGATGTTAGGTATGCTGATGGCATTCTCGCATCGTAATGCTTGCGACCGCAACGTTGATCAAGTTAATGTTCTGCCGTAAGTTTTAATCGCTTAATTGTAGCTTATGTTATGATTCCGACCAGCTCGCCCGATCCCGACCAAACTTTCGGAGACGTAAAAATGGAGAGTAATCTTAAAATTGAATCAGCTGCCGTGACCGACCGCGGTTTAAGCGAAAAGCGACCGCAAAACGAGGATTCTTATCTTGATCTGGCAGCTCGCGGCATTTTTGCTGTCGCAGACGGCGTCGGCGGGGCACAGGCCGGCGACGTCGCCTCTCAGATGGCGATCGAGATACTCGCCGAGGCCTTCGATAATAAAGCTGAAAGTGCCGACGCTGAAGAGATCATGCGGCTCGCGATCGATCGTGCCAATATGGCGATCTATCAAATGGCCAGCGACCTTCCACAGCTCTCATCAATGGCAACGACCATCGTAGCCCTTCATATCGCCGGCGATGTGGCGACCATATGCCACGTCGGCGATTCCCGTTTATATAGGCTGGATCCGGAAGGAAGACTGCATCGCGAAACTCACGACCATTCCGTTGTCGAAGAAGAAGTTCGTGCCGGCCGAATGACGCCTGAACAGGCCCTTTCGCACCCGAGCCGAAATGTGATCAGCCGCGCTCTCGGAGCCGAATCAACAGTGGATATCGATATCAAAACTATCATGGTCCGTCCCAATGAGACGTTTTTACTGTGCTCTGATGGGATCACACGTCACATTCATGACGAAGAGCTCGGCGGCATACTCGAGAACGGCGAATCGCCACAGCAAGTTTGTGAAGCCTTGAAGGCGATCTGCTTTGAACGCGGTGCCGAAGACAATCTAACTGCCGTTATTGTCGGTCTGGCATCGGCAAAAGCTGAGACTTACGCGGCCGCCGGTGCTGCAGCCGGGTTGGGTGTCGCCGATCTGGAAGAAGTGACGATCGCCAATGCGCGTTCCCCATTTGACAGCCCGGCCGCGACCGATCACGACCTCGCTCGCGAACTGTCAGTGCATTTTGACTCGGTGGACAATGATACGCCGGCCGATGAAGAAAGTTTTTTGATGGTCGATGCGGATGAGCCCGTCATCGATCTGCCTGAGATCACCGAAAACGACGAGTATCACTCTAAGAGTGTGATCGTGCCGGCGGCAGTAAACCCGTCGATCCGCGCCGCGAGTGAGACCGGCCCGGGCGCCATAATTTATTCGAGATCTGACAAGCGCAACTCCGAAGGAACACTCTCGAGGATCCTTTCGGTCGCATCGCTTTTGGTCTTGGGTGCGATATTTGGCGTCGCAGGTTATTATCTCTGGCTTGTTTCCAATCCGCCGCCTGAGCCGGTCGTTGAGGCCCCCGCGATAACCGAAATGAAGAGCAATAATACTGCTCTAACAGCGTTTGAAGAAGGCCGGCGACAGGTGGATAGCGATCCAGCTAAGTATATTCAGGCAAATGCCGCAAGCCCTCAGGAGGCCGAAGATTATTTCCTTCTAGGCCGGGCATTCCTTTTGACCGGACGTTACTGGGAAGCAAAGCGATCATTCAACGAGGCTAAGAATCGCCTTTCGCAGGTCGATCAAAACAACTCGCGGACCATCGCGGCCGAGATAGCGTTGGCCCTCGCGGTGATCGAGAGCCCGCAGGCGACGGAGTCGTTTAAGAACGAGATAACATCGGCCAATCCGGTAGGTGCGATCAATTCGAACGCCTCGCTGCCTCAACGCTAGCGGCAAATTGCCGTTTTGCTTCAAACACCAGAATGCCGCAGGCCACGGCCAGGTTAAGGCTTTCTACGTGGCTCGCCATGGGAATACGGATCGTCTCTTCCAGGCCGGCGAGAACCTCCTTGTCCAAACCATGGGCTTCCGAACCTAGAACGAGCAAGCGCCGCCGGCTCCAGTCGGCCGTGTAATATTCGCCTTTGCCCGAGACAGCGGCACCTGTTAAAACTAACGACTCGGCGACGGCCCAGTCAGCGGCCTCTCTGAAAGAAACACCCGCCACGACGGGCAGACGGAAGATCGATCCCATCGACGCCCTGATCGCTTTTGCCGAGAACGCGTCCGCGGAATTAGGTGACATTATTATGCCCGCGACCCCGGCCGCTTCGGCCGTTCGCACGATCGCTCCGATATTCGAAGGATTATTTATCACGCTCAAATAGATCGCGAGCGGTAGAACGTCCGCTTTGGTCAAGCGGCTGCTGACCGAGCCCGGATCATGTGCCGGGCGTTCGGCGATCAACACGATCCCCTGTGACGATTCTGTGTCGGCTATCGAATCGAACGTTTTGTTTCCGAGTAAATTTATTGCGATTCCGCGCTTTTCGCATTCGGTTACGATCCGCCGCCCGCTCTCCCTCGCGGTGAACTTCTCGGTAACGAAAACGTTCCTGACACTAAGCATCGACCTTAATGCTTCTTCAGCAAGCCTGGCGCCTTCGCAAAAGATCTCGTTCGTCTCCTTACCGTCGCGTACCTGACGAACGTGTTTCAACAACGGATTATTTCGGCTTAAGATCTCTTTCATTTCGATCTTTCCATTTTGTTGCAAAAGACCCGATACGTCCAGACACGCATCGCCGATCGTCCGCCGGTTCAGACCACTATAATTGATCTACTTTACGGCCACTTGATCGGCATCGTTAACCGTTTCCAAAAAATCGGTTAAACCGCTAGAATCACATCTTATGCATCCTGAAAAGCGAACTATGAACAAACTTGAGCGGCTAAAGGAGCGTTCGATCGAGGCCGAAGTGGGCGGCGGTCAAAAACGGATCGAAAAGCAGCGGGAATCGGGGAAATTAACGGCCCGGGAACGCATCGACTTTTTGCTTGACGAGGGCAGTTTCGAAGAGTTCGACAAATTCGTCGTCCATCGCTCGGTCGATTTTGGCCTCGATGAGCAGAAATATCCCGGTGACGGCGTGGTCACCGGACACGGTCTTGTCGATGGCCGCGAGGTCTTCGTGTTCGCCCAGGATTTTACGGTATTTGGCGGATCTCTTTCTGGGACACATGCCCAAAAAATCTGCAAGATCATGGATCTCGCCATGAAAACCGGAGCACCCGTTATTGGACTGAACGATTCCGGCGGCGCCCGGATACAAGAAGGCGTGGTCAGCCTTGGCGGCTACGCCGACATTTTTCTTCGTAATACGCTGGCGAGCGGTGTCATTCCCCAGATCAGCTGCATTCTCGGCCCCTGCGCCGGCGGAGCGGTCTATTCACCCGCTATTACGGATTTTAATGTGATGGTGAAGGACACATCTTATATGTTCATCACCGGCCCCGACGTAATAAAGACAGTGACGCATGAGGTTGTTACTAAAGACGAGCTTGGCGGTGCGATGACGCACAATTCGAGATCAGGCGTCGCACATTTCGCCGCGGAATCGGATGAGCACGCGCTCAGGCTGACACGCGAGCTTTTGTCGTTCATCCCTTCGAACAACCTGGATAGCCCGCCGTTTGTGGCTACAGATGATCCGTCGGATCGGATGGACCCGGAGCTGAATTCAGCAGTTCCCGAATCATCGAGTCAGCCGTACGACATTCGCGATATCATCCACAGCGTCGTCGACGACCGTTATTTTTTTGAGGTACAGGAGCATTTTGCGCCGAATATTGTTATCGGCTTTGCTCGTCTGGGGGGATTTTCCGTCGGCATCGTTGCCAATCAGCCCGCATTTCTGGCCGGCGTGCTCGATATAGACGCCTCGGTCAAAGCTGCCCGTTTCGTTCGATTCTGTGATTGTTTCAATATTCCCTTGGTAACTTTTGAAGATGTGCCCGGCTTTCTTCCGGGCGTCGATCAGGAACATTTGGGTATCATTCGCCACGGCGCTAAGCTATTGTTTGCTTTCGCCGAGGCGACGGTACCGAAGATCACAGTAATAACGCGCAAAGCCTATGGCGGAGCATATTGCGTTATGGCTTCCAAGCACATTCGAACGGATATAAATTTCGCATATCCGACTGCTGAGATAGCCGTGATGGGCGCCGAAGGAGCAGTCGGGATCCTCTACCGTAAAGAGATCGCGGATTCGAAGGAACCTGAAGGTTATAGAGCCGAAAAGGTTGAGGAATTCGCTGAAAAATTCGCAAATCCGTATGTTGCGGCCGAACGAGGTTTTGTTGACGAGGTGATCGAGCCTGCAATGACGCGTCCAAAGCTGATACGAGCACTTTCACTGCTGCAAAACAAGCGTGATAAGAATCCTCCGAAAAAACATGGCAATATTCCCTTATAGAATTTACCTTAACTGTCGGCCGTCCGACAGTTAAAGGTTTGCATCATATTTAATGCTAAGCTCACTGTTTACAACATTAGCTCAGTTTTATCTCGCACGGCACTTTAGCTAATGCCTCAATTTTCTGTAAAACGTCCGACCTGGGCCTCGATC
>JBDTMQ010000189.1:0-2010 GCA_039934155.1 Acidobacteriota bacterium
GGTGTCTTGATGTGCTCGCGCTGGTGGCCGATGGGGGTCAACTTGCCGGTCGTGTATTTCAGCCGCATTTCGTCCGCCGCCCGGTGAGCCTGCGGCCACATTTTGGCGCGGGCGTAACCGGTCACAAGCTGATAATAGCCCTCTTCGCGTTCGGGGGCCGACGCCGGCAGCGAATCAAACGTAACCTGAGCATCGGCCATTTGGCGTGCATTTGCGGCGGCCGTCAAACGCCGAAGTCTTACTCGCGGCGTTGCAGCCGCCGGATATCGCATCGCTAGGTCTGTGTATGCCGCGAGTGCCTCGGAATATTTTTTAGCGTCAAAAAGCTTGTTAGCACGTATTTCGATCTCATCGGCGTTTTGCGGCGTAAGCGGCATCGAAAGCGCAAGAAGTTTGGTCTCGGCATCCTTTGCAGCGGCCGAACCGGCACCGTAGAAATACGTCCGCCGGAAAAAGCTGACGGCCTGTGACTGATCGCCGCGTGATTCGAATGCTTTGGCGGCGGAAAGAAGCGCGTCCGCGTCATTGGCGGCGATAAGGTCTTTTAGAATTTCCGGCACATCCGCGGCCGATCCTGTCCTGACCGCACTTTCAGCCCACAGCAGGCGCGCTTCGCGGGTGCGCAGCGATCCGTGAAACTCGTTGGCTAGCCGCGAAAAAACTTTTACGGCCTCTGCGTAATTTGCGGCTTGCTGGAATGCAAGTCCGCGAAGATACAATGCGTGATCGGCGACCTTTGTCACTCGCGCGAAAGTATCGGAATCCAGGAGTGCTGCCGCGCCTGTAAAATCCTTGTTGTCATATTTGATCTTGGCCCTAAGCAATTTAGCTAGCGCACCCGTACGCTTGCCGGCAAATCGAGATTCGATCGACGCGATATAGTCCTCGGGCGGCACTCGTCCGCCGCGGGTCATTTCGCGAATACTTTGCAGGGCCTGTTCCTCGGTCTGTGCAGAACAGCCGGCTGCCGACAACACTACCAGCAGCGTCAACAAGGCTGCCGCGGGCACGGTCTTTTTTATAATGGTCATGATCTGGTCCATAGATTCTTTAGATGCGGGAAATTGTGGCGACGAGGCCGGCCGTGTGCGTAAGATCAGCTTTCGCGGACACGTCGTTCCGTTATATGATACCAAAGAATTTTCGGCCCTCACGGAGAGAGGAATAAATGAATCGATTCGGAAAGGCATTTTTACTTTTAGTGTTGGCGGCTATTGCTGCTGCCGGTCAGCGTCCTGCGGTGACGCCGACGCCCGATACCGATGTTGTTCGTATCTCTACAACTCTGATCCAGATCGACGCTACCGTGACCGACGCTCGGGGAAAGGTCGTCACGGATCTCAAGCCCGGAGATTTTGAGATCTTTGAGAACGGCAAGTTGCAAAAGATAACGAGCTTTTCATTTGTTTCTAACGCAAAAACCACCGGGATCGCCGAGCCCAAAGCGGCAGCGATCCCCGGAATTCCGCCGCCGCCGATCACCCTGCGGCCGGAACAGGTAAGGCGGACGATCGCTTTGGTCGTTGACGACATTACTTTGTCTTTTGAGAGCGTCTACTACGTTCGTCGCGCGCTTAAAAAATTTGTCGATGAGCAAATGCAGCCCGGCGATCTGGTCGCAGTGATCCGTACGACCGGCGGCATGGGATCGCTGCAGCAATTTACAAGCGACAAGCGACAGCTGTACGCGGCGATCGAAAAGATCAGATGGAATCCCCGTGGAACCAACCTCGGCGCATTCACCCCGATCGAAGGGCCGGTCGACCTCAACTCCGATGCTTTCGAGGCGCCGGACAGCGGCCCGGGCGAGCGGTCGGACGAGGCGATCGCCAAAGAATACGAACAATACCGTAAGGATGTTTTTGCCGTTGGCACTTTGGGCGCGCTGAATTACGTGCTTCGCGGAATGCACGAATTGCCGGGGCGAAAGTCCGTACTGATGATGTCTGACGGGTTCAAGCTGACGAGCGATGATGCGAGCGGCACTCAAGAAGCATCGAATGCATTCAA
>JBDTMQ010000190.1:0-4204 GCA_039934155.1 Acidobacteriota bacterium
ACGGGCGTTTTTTCACACTAGGCGGACAAGCGGGCCGCTGTTCAACATTGACGCGTCGGCGATCGGCAATTTATGGCCCGCCGATGCGTCATTTATCTTATTGGGCATAATCCGCTTCTCATGCTATTATCTTCGGTTTGATATGTTCCACCCTTGATTTACGCGTTACCTGAGAGGACAACACAGCAAAGTCGCAAGTCATCAGACACTGAAGATGTTTATACCAATTCGCAATAACAGATCCAAATTATTCCTTTTGATCTTTTCCGCCGTACTGTGGTCGGGATGTAATATTGTTAAAAAGGAAAGCAAGACGCCTACCCTTTTAAAGACCGAGACCGCCACCCAGGCCCAGCTGATCAATGAAGTGAACCGTTTCGCCCGCGTCGGCTCGATGAAGGCAAAAATGGACCTTAAATTCGAGGACAATTCTTTTGCCCAGTTCGGAACCAAGGAAGAATATCGCTCGGCCGACGGCGAGGTCGTGGTTCAACGTCCCGCAAACATATTGCTTAAAGTGCAAGTTCCAGTCATAAAAACGGATGTCGCCCAGATGACATCGGACGGCACCGGGTTTCGTGTTGCTATCCTGCAGGACGGCGGCAGCGGAAAATTCAAAAAATTCGTTAAAGGCACCAACGATGCCGACTACAGCGAGCTCCAAAAAGATTTCGAATCGGCCAACGGTGATGGCACGGTCAAACAGAACGTCAACGCCTTTGCCAATCTGCGACCCCAGCATTTTACCGATGCGATGCTCGTTCGACCGACAGACGATGAGCACATATACACGCAAAGCACGATCTTTGAGACTGAAGAAGACGCGTCTCAGGCGAAAAAATCCCCGCTTCGCACGGTAACGCGAGGATATTATTTGCTTGACGAATTCAGGCGCACGGCCGACGGCGGGCTGATGATCTCGCGAAGGTTCTGGTTCGATCGCGTCGGCGGGATCCGGCTTGCCAAACAGCAATTGTTCGACGCGGCCGGCGAGATCGAATCCGACATTGTTTATGGCCGCGAAGGGAATTTGACGGGGACCGGCGAATATAACAACTTGCCGCTCCGCATTCAGGTGACACGGCTGAAAGAGAAATATACGATGAGCCTGACATATCAAACGCCCGAATCGGTCACGATCGGCCGCACATATCCGGCCACGGCGTTCGTGCTGCAAAACTCGTGGAATCTCGAAGAGATCGATCTCGATAAAAGGCTGCGCGATGCTCGTGCTCAACAGGTGTTTCGTCCGTCAAGCTCAAATCAGAACACGGCCACGAGATTTCACTGATCCCATTCGATGACGACGATCTTAAGGACCGAAGACCTTACTAAATCATACAAGGTCGGCAAGCTTGAGGTGCCGGCCCTTCGCGGCATTACACTTGACGTTGAGGCAGGGGAATTTGTCGCCATCATGGGCCCGTCCGGCTGCGGCAAATCGACCCTGCTGCATCTTCTGGGCGGTCTGCTCAGCCCAACCAGCGGCAAGATCGTGATCGACGGCGAAGATCTGTCAAAGGTTACGGACGCACAGCGTACCGACATTCGCCGGCGAAAGATCGGATTTGTCTTTCAGCGGTTCAATCTTTTTCCGACATTGTCAGCTGAGGGAAATCTAAAGCTGGCGGAAAAGATCCATTCGGGCAACGGGAGCAGCGATCCCGCTAACAGACGCGAGGTACTGCGGCTGTTGAAGCTCGAGGACAAAATGCATCATAAACCGCTCGAGCTGTCAGGCGGCGAACAGCAGCGCGTGGCTCTGGCCCGGGCCGTTATCAATAGCCCGGCAATCATTCTTGCCGACGAGCCGACGGGCAACCTGGATAGCGAGAATTCTGAGATCGTACTTGAAATGTTTCGGGAGCTGAATAAGAAATACGGACAAACGATCATTATGATCACGCACAATCCTGAGGCGGCCGCTGCCTGTTCGCGTATCATACGTATGCGGGATGGGCATTTGGACGTTTGACGGCTGCAACGGACCGATCGTAAATGAAAGAGATCATAAACAGATTGGTGTTCTGGAGCTACAGCCGCGAATCCTCTGTTTATGTCGTTTTTTGTCTTTTGATCGTCGCCTTTATTTTCCTGACGCCGAAAAGCTGGTTCGATAAAAAGGAAAGACTAGCAACCCATACCTCGCGTCTTATCGTCCAACGATCTGATTTCTCCCCCGACCGAGATGCGTTCGAGAAACGTGTGAAAGAGCTGAGCGGTGACCCGAACGCCGAGATCGTCGAGATCCGCGAACGGAAGAACGGCGACGGCGAAACGATCTATGAGATCGAGATCCGTTAGGCTCGACCTAATATATCTGATAGTTTTTTGGTGTTAGAGAACTACTTCGGCTCTAACCCTTTTTTATAGAGAGGTAATTATTTTATGCAGAGATATCTTAATTTCATCATTCCGGTGCTGGCTGCGGGCTTTTTGTATACTGCCCTCGCGGCAAGCGTTCCGGCACAGGGGATCCTTCAGGACATTCTCAAGCGAATGGACGACCAGAATAAGTCGCTGACCTCGCTCAGAGCGAGCGTGACAATGGTCAAGCAGAATGCACAGCTTGGCGATTCAGATACCACTCAGGGAACAGCGATCTACCTGCCGCAAAAAGGACGCGATGCGTTAGTGCGTATCGACTGGGTCAAACCGGACGAATCGCTTGCTGTCGTTAACAAGGAGTATGTGATATACCGGCCGCGTTTAAAGCAGGCCTATACCGGATCGACGGAAAAGGCCAAAGGGAACGGAAAGGCCGCCGGGGCATTCGCTTTTATGAGCATGTCGCGGGCGCAGTTAAAAGCCAATTACGACGTCAAATATATAGGCGAAGAGACCGTGTCGAGCGGGGTTAAAACATGGCATCTGCAGCTATCGCCAAAGACAAAGTCAAATTATACCTCTGCTGAAATATGGATCGATGCCAATGGTTTTCCGGTCCAATCAAAGGTCAACGAGGTAAGCGGTGACGCCACGACGATCCTGCTTTCAAATCTCGAAAAAAACATTTCGATCGACGGCGGCAAGTTCAAGATCGTCCTTCCGAAAGGAACATCGATAATCAAAAGTTGATACTCCTTTAACAAACGAAATACGGCCTTTGACCATAACAGGCAGGGCCTTTTTTTATCAGTTTGAAAACGTCGCGAGCAAGCTTTATAATCAACCGTTTAAGCCGAGGTACTCAGACCTTGCGGCCAATGCCGCAGATTTCCTTTGTTTTCTATGCCCAAGGCAAGCAGTTTCAGCAGATTTAGACGCGGCGTGCGTCACACGGTCCGCGCGTTCGCATCGACGAAGCACCCGGTACTTGTCCATATCGTCCCGATGCGGCGCTGTAATCTATCCTGCACCTACTGCAACGAATACGACAAAACGAGCGAACCGGTGCCGATCGACACAATGCTCGAGCGGATCGACAAACTTGCCGAATTCGGCTCGTCCGTAATTACGATCTCGGGCGGGGAGCCGATGATGCACCCTGAGATCTACGAGATCATCGACCGCATTAGGCACCACGGCATGATCGCCGGTCTGATCTCGAATGGCTATTATTTTCAGACCGAAAAGGTAAAGAAACTCAACGAAGCCGGGCTGGATTATCTGCAGATATCGATCGATAACGTCACGCCTGACGACGTCTCGAAAAAGAGCTTAAAAGTCCTCGATTCAAAACTTGTAAATTTGAGTCAGCATGCCAAATTCAAGGTCAATATCAATTCGGTGGTCGGCGGCGGCGTTGCCAATCCCGAAGAGGCATTGATAATCGCCAACCGGGCGCGAGAGCTGGGATTTTCCTCGACTGTCGGTGTTATTCACGATGGCGACGGCCTCAATAAGGGCCTTACCGACCGTGAAAAGGAGGTCTACCGTGAGATCAAGGACAAAGGCGCCCGGTCTTATGCCAGGTGGAATTGGTTTCAGGATGACCTGGTCGACGGCAAAGAGTACGAATGGCGATGCCGGGCGGGTGCACGCTACCTTTATATTGACGAGCTCGGAATGGTCAACTGGTGCTCACAGCAGCGCGGAACGCCGGGCATTCCCCTAATGGAATATACCCGCGAAGACATGGAACGCGAATATATCACCGAAAAATGGTGTGCTCCGACATGTACGATCCAGTGTGTTCATCAGGTCGGCCACCTCGACGCCTGGCGTGACCCTCAGCTCTCGCTGGGCGATTACAACAACCGTA
>JBDTMQ010000191.1:0-4531 GCA_039934155.1 Acidobacteriota bacterium
GGCCCGCTTCACCAGCGGGTGTCGTAGCAGGTTAGATTTTCCCGCCATCCGTCCTCGGTCTCGCACAATAAGCAGGCGATCTTTCCGTCGAGACGGATCTCGGCATCGGCATCGCGACGTAATCGATAATTACGCCCCGTGGGAGAGGCCACCGACAACACGACGAAGTCTTCCGTTACACGGCAAACGACAGCGGCCCGCCAATCGACGCGCGACCTGTAAAGAAGGCGTCCTCCGACGGGTATCTTTTTGAGTGTTTCTATTGTTTCGGAAGGTTCCACGATCGTTGATACTGCTTATATTGTGAGGCGGTCAGCTGGACCAGATACGGTGTTTTGGCGGGATCGAGCCAGGCGGCGAGGCGCTCAAGGTCGGGCCTTGCCATCGCGGTGCATCCGCTCGTGCCTGAATCGGCGTCTTTCCAAACATGGAGGAAAATGCACGAGCCATTGCCGCGAAGCACGGGATAGGAATTATACGCGACGAAGACCCCGAGGCTATACTGCTCGCCGATCGCGAGCATTTTCTCTGAGCTTTTCCAATCGAAATTGCCGACCTTTAGGCGGTCGACGATGCGGTTATAGTGGGTCGAAGCTGTATCGTCAACACATTCGGTAAATTCACCGAGCCGCGTATAGGGAAGTCTTAGACCTTCGGGTTTTTCTGAGACGCCAAAACCGGCTGTAAGCGGCATCATCCCGGCAGGCGAGCGGCCGTCGCCTTCTTTCTTGAATTCCCGTGCGGTCACGGGAGCGGAATCTACATCCCACGCGAGGCCCGAACGGCCGACAACAACGGGAAAATATTCACCCACGGATTTCCACGGATCGCGCGTCGACCGGCGCTGGAAAAGGCGTGCTTTTCCGTGGATCGAGTCTGCGTTATCGGTAATTACAGCGACTGCCTGAAGCGAGCCGGAAAAGGGAACTTTAACCGCCGGCGGGTCCGGCTTTTTTATCTGGGCCGACATCGAGGAGACGAATGACAAAGATAAGAACAAAAATGTGACGAAGGTAGGTCTCATTTGATGCGCGTCGTTATGACCAGCTAAATTGTCGTGAGGCCGTGGGACCGTTTATTGGTCTTCAAAAACCGAATCCGCCGCGCTCGTTCGGTTCCTGGCGACCGCATAAAACCGCAATCCGAGCGAGATCATTACCAGCGAAATGCCGATCCAGATAAACACCCAGACGATTCCCGGAATGCCGGTCGCGTTTGCCATATTGGCAGCGTCGGTCTGAACGTCCGATCCGACCAGCGGCGCATTGATAAAAAAGACGTTCTTGAGATCAGAGATCGCATTCAGGAAGCATTGGACCGCCAGAAAGGCGACTGCGAAGTTCGCGACTTTCAGATTCGAGTACAGGCCGAGCGCGATCATACACCCCGCCAGAAATACCCCGGCTGCGACCGTAAAAATAATGCTCGAAAAAGCCGCCTGTAACGAAAGAAAATTAAAGACCGGGCTAATAACTGTAAATACCAACGTCATCGCGGCGACAAAGATGCCAAGGGCCGTCAGGATCTTGTGCGGTGAGACCGATCGCCGAATGAGATACAGCATCAGGACGCCAAATGCGGTCGCACCCAAATAACCGGCGCTCGACGTAAGCAGGCCGCCTATCAAACCGCTCGGGGCTGAATAGACCACACCGCTGCCATCGGCGGAGATCGTCAGGCTCTGGACCGACCCGCCGGTGAGAATAGCGACCAACGCGTGGCTGCTTTCATGAACAAACGTCACAAAAAGGCGGACGGGATAGACCAGATATTCCGCATACGGAATAAACCAAAGGACGAACGTTATTGCGGTAGCCAGCAGCAATAAATATAGTTGGGGGCGTGCATCGTCGGCGATCTTATGTCTAAATCTCATAGTTCCACGCTGCTCCTGCGGTTCTTTTATTACTTACGATCAATTTTACAGCAAAGTTCATCAATACGTTAGTAAAAGTCTTATCCGCGATCGTCGGCCCAAACATAATCTGTTTTGCCGCCGGATTTTGTTTCGAGCCTGATGTCGGTTATTACGATGTCTTTTTGAACGGCCTTACACATATCATAGACCGTCAGGGCGGCGACCGACACTGCGGTCAACGCCTCCATTTCGACGCCGGTCAGGGCCGTCGTCTTTGCTTCAGCCATGATCAAAACGCAGAGATCCGTCAGCTCGAGAGTTACGCTGACGTTCGACAGTTCGATCTGATGACAAAGCGGGATCAGCTCCGAAGTTCTCTTGGCCGCCATTATTCCGGCGATCTTCGCGATCTCGAGCGGATCGCCTTTCGGCATCTGACCCGACCGAAGCGCTTCGATCGTCGCATTTGAGAGCAATACCTTCGCCGAAGCAGTCGCCACGCGAGCGGTCGCCGGTTTTGCCGATACATCGACCATCCCAATTTTGCCTGATTCGTCAAAATGCGAGAGCTTGCTCATATGTTTTTAGAGTAACACCACCTCGACAGTCTCCATTGCCTTTATGCTTTTCCCGGCCGCGAGCGAGATCAGACAATCTGTCTCGGCAAAGCCTATAAAGTCGGACGAGCCATGCCATTTCGAAGGCTTAACATATTGCCGGCCATCTGATCTGGTTTCCAGTCGAGCCGGAAGAAAAGTATGGCGTTCGGCGGCGGCTTTGACGGAGCTCTCGACGATCGCTGTGCTTTGCCGCAGATGCGGTTCGTTCGCATTCTGCATCAGCATTACGGCCAAACGGACGAAAAGATAGAACGTTACGGACGCCGAGACCGGATTGCCCGGCAGGCCAAAGATCAAAGTATCCGCCAAACGCGCGAATACCATAGGTTTTCCGGGTCTGAGGCTCACCTTTTCGATCATGATCCGCGCGCCCAGACCAGCCAGAGCGGCTTTTGTGAGGTCATATTTTCCCACTGACACGCCGCCGGTAATAACGACAATATTGTTTCGGCGGCAGGCATTTTTGATCGCTATTTTGAGTGCGCCGAGATCATCGCCAACGGTGGGTAAAAGTTTTGTCGCGGCTCCGCATCCGCCAAGCAGCACACCCAGCATCATCGAATTCGAATTTCTGATCTGATCCTTATCAGGAATGACATCGATCGGCACGATCTCGCTGCCGGTGGCGAGCACAGCGACGCGAGGACGCTTAAAAACATTTACCCGCAAAAAGCCGAAAGCCGCCAGTCCCGCGATCATATGCGGCCGGATCAACTCGCCGTGACGGAAAACGACCTCGCCTTTTTTTATTTCGACACCGCGCGGAACGATATTTTTGCCCGCTTCGGCGCATTCAAAAACAGTGACATTTGTCGGGGGCGACACGTTTGATCCGCCAACGGCTTTCTTGAAATTATGCTCACTCGTTGCCTCCACCTTTTGGACCGTGTCGGCGCCAGAAGGAACGGGCGCGCCGGTCATGATCCGTACAGCCTGGCCGTTTTTAAGCCGGCCGGTCCACCCGCTGCCGGCGGCCGATTCACCGACGATCTTAAGGTCAACTGGAACGTTGCCTATATCGTCGGAACGCACGGCAAAACCATCCATCTGCGACCGGTCAAAAGGCGGCAGGTCGGTATCGGCTACGACATCTTCGGCAAGGATGCGGCCGACGCTCTCGCCGACGGGAACGGTCTCGAAGCCCAGCGCACTTACCTCACTTTCAATGATCTGAAACGCTTCGGTGATCTCTATCATTTGACGAGATAAAACGCGACCTGACGCGGCCGGAAGAATTCGAATCCGCGTTCGGTCATGATGGCATCGTCCTCGGCCATAATAGTGACACGCTGGCCGCCCCATTCCGAAACGTCAGTCGCTGTATTCAATTCGATAGACGTATACGAACCTAACCGCAGGCGGTCGTCAACGTTGCCGCCGATACCGGGCCGGAAGTCGATCGATGCCCCGAGCCCGTGGCCCTGTGTGCCGATCGGGTGCGAATAGATCGAGGCATTGATGCCTTGTTTTTTGCACTCGGCCATAGTCTTTTCATAAACTTCGGGGCCGGTCATTCCAGCGCGTGCAATGCTGAAGAGTATGTCCTGAAGCTTGTTCGTATTCTTGAGCGCGTTTTTCAGGCCCGCGGGCGCGTCAGTTTCGCCGGGTTTCAGGATGTAGGCGTGTTTCTGCCAGTCGGTGCTGAGACCCATATAGATCAGGCCAAAATCGACGTGGATCACGTCGCCGGGCAGTAAAACAGCGGCTTCGTCGGCGACCGCTAGAAACTGCTGAGCGGTCTGGCTCGTTTTTGCCTGTCGCTGAACGCGTAGGTCCGGATGAAACCACATTCCCAAACCCAGGTCGTTCACCTGCTGCATCATCCACCACCGAACATCGCCGACCGTTGTATTTCCCGGTTTTATCACCTCGTTCGAGAACGCCCGCCGGGTGATAACGTCGGTAGCAAGCACGGCCTTACGATACTCATCGTTTTCCTCAGGCAGCCGCGTATCAAGAAACTCGGTCAGAAAACCAGCAGCGGACATAAATTTATTTTCGTTCTCGCTGCCCAGCATTTCTGCGACCGCCCGATAGCCGTCATAGGTAAGAC
>JBDTMQ010000192.1:0-4659 GCA_039934155.1 Acidobacteriota bacterium
AAGCGGCCCTGGTCGAGGCCCGTGTGGATTCGATCGTGATCGACACAGCCCATGGTCACAGCTCGCGAGTTCTTCACGCAGTTCGAAGTGTAAAATCCAAATTTCCTGATATCCAGATCGTTGCGGGGAACGTCGCGACCGGGGATGCAACAAAGGCCCTTATCGACGAAGGTGTCGACGGCGTGAAGGTGGGGATAGGTCCCGGATCTATCTGCACAACGCGTGTGGTCACGGGTGCGGGCGTGCCGCAGGTAATGGCGATCGGTGAATGCGTGCGGGCGGCCGAGAGTTCGGGCGTACCCGTGATCGCGGACGGCGGCATAAAATTCTCAGGCGATGTCGCAAAGGCGATAGCGGCTGGAGCCGACTCCGTGATGATCGGTTCATTATTCGCCGGTACAGGAGAAGCCCCGGGCGAGGTAATTCTATTTCAAGGCCGAAATTTTAAGACGTATCGTGGGATGGGTTCGATCGGTGCAATGAAAAAAGGGTCCGGCGACAGGTATGCTCAGGAAGGGACCGTATCCGACTCGAAATATATTCCCGAAGGGATCGAAGGCCGCGTAGCGTACAAAGGCAGCGTTGCTGAAATGGTCACACAGCTGGTCGGCGGATTGCGATCGGGAATGGGTTACACCGGCTGCAGCAGCATCAGGGAATTGCAGACAAAGGCACGGTTTGTAAGAATAACTTCTGCCGGCCTTCGAGAGTCACACGTACATGACGTAATCATCACAAAAGAGGCGCCGAATTATCGTATTGAATCCTAGTCGCGCGACGACTCTGACCTAAACGTCTTCGAGTTTGGCCTGGATCGATTCCCACTCGACGGTCGATTCTTCTATCTTTGTCGTCAATGCCGTGATCGACCTGCCGATCTCTGAAACAAGCGCCGGGTCGGAAGCGGTGGCGGGCAATGATAATTCCCTGGTCAACCGCGCAAGCTCGGTCTCGTGTTTCGATATTTCCAGCTCGATTTTGTCCGACCGCTTGCGAAGCTTTTCGATCTCGTTTTTAGACAGCGAGACCTTTTCCTTAACGCCTGGTCGACCTTCGTCGACAGCATTAAACTCCACCCGCGGCCGATCCACTTCCGCATCCGAGCTTCGAGCCTTGTCTTTTTTGACGGCTTCGCGCCATTCATGAAACTCGGTATAATTTCCGCTGAAGACCTCGACAGTTCCATCGTCTTCGAACGAGAGAATTTGAGTCGCCAGCTTGTCGAGAAAGAACCGGTCATGACTCACCGTAATGATCGTACCGGAATACTCGTCCAACGCGTCTTCCAGCGCCTCGCGCGACGGAATATCGAGATGATTGGTCGGTTCATCCAGGATCAGAACGTTGTTTTGCGAATAGATCAGCTTGGCGAGCGCTAACCGGCCCTTTTCGCCGCCCGAAAGATCGCCGACGCGTTTGAACACATCCTCGCCGAAAAAGAGAAATCTCGCGAGAAAGCTTCGCAAAGCGCCGTTATCGGCGAGCGGGGCTACACGACGCATTTCCTGAATTATCTCGTTTCTTCCGTCAAGGCCCTCGAGATTTTGTGAGTAATATCCGATAGTGACCTTGCTGCCCCAGCGAACTTCACCCTCTAATTCTCTGATTGAACCCACGATCGTTTTCAGCAGTGTCGTTTTTCCTGTACCGTTACCGCCAATGATCCCCAACGCTTCGCCTCGATGGAGCGAAAGATCTATATTGTTCGCAAGCGGCGTCCGTTCATAACCGATTGAGACGTCATCGAGGTCGAGAACGTTGTTGCCGGTTCTTTCAACCTTTTTCAGACCGAAATTTCCGCCCGACCTTTCGGCCGCGACCGACTCTACCTTTTCGAGACGCTCGAGCATATTTCGGCGGGATTTCGCCTGCTTAGTTTTCTGGCCTTCGAGGTTTTTTCTTATGAACTGCTGGGTCTTCGCGATCAGTGCCTGCTGGTTCTCGTACTCTCGCTGCTGCTGATCGCGTCGCAGGTCTCTTTCGACGAGAAATTTTGAGTAGTTCCCTTTGTAATTTACGGCCCGTCCGTTCTCGATCTCAATTATTCGAGCGGTGGTGCGATCAAGAAAATAACGGTCGTGGCTGATGACAACATAGGCCTTGTTATAAGTGCCGAGAAAATCCTCGAGCCATTCGACCGCGTTAACGTCCAAATGGTTGGTCGGTTCGTCAAGAAGCAGAAGGTCGGCGCCCGACAGCAGCAGCCTGACCATTCCGAGACGGTTCTTTTGTCCGCCTGAGAGATTTGACGTTTTTGTGTTCCAGGTATCAGGGTCAAAGCCTATTCCCAGTAGAATAGATTCGGCGCGTGAAGTGTAGGTAAAGCCGTCGGCATGTTCGAAAGCCGTCTGCAGTTCGGCATACTCATCGAGAATCTCAGACGAATGATCGTGAACCATCCGAACCTCTAATGCTCGCATCGCGGCTTCGATATTATGGATCTCTTCGAATGCGGAAAGTGCGGCAGTGTGGACCGTCTCGTCCGTACCGAACTCGACATGCTGTTCCAGAAGCCCGAGCTTTAGATTATTTGCCGTTACGACCTCACCTGAATCGGGATCTTCGGCACCGGTGATCATACGAAATACGGTCGTCTTACCCGCGCCGTTCCTTCCGACGAGCCCGACCTTTTCGCCGGGATTCACCTGGAAGGTGACGCCGCGCAGCACTTCGGTACCGCCGTACGATCTTTTCACCTCTGACAATCTAAAAAGCATAAAAAAGAGTAGCCGACGGTGCCGGCTACTTTAAAATTTCCTGCGGAGGAAAATATTTTCGGGCCTATCAGATCTTCAGCGATCTCATCGATCGGCCCGCTGCTACGGCCGAGATCACCTGTTCACGTTGGCGTTCGCTGCCGGCTTTGTATTCTGATTTGCTGGTGCCGGTTTGTTCGCCGGGGCGGCGGCATTCGAACCTGCGTTCGAATTAGCGGCCGTGTTCGTATTTGTGCTCGGCGCCGCCGAGTTGCCGGTATTTGCGTTTGCCCCGATGTTGGCATTTGCCGGCGCCGCCGGACGTGCACCGCTCAACTCATTGGGATTATCTACGACCTTTTTCGCAAGATAATTTTCGATCTTTGCCTCATTCATCGCGATCGCCTGATACGAAGCCGCCAACAGCTGTTTGCGGTTGTTTACCAGCATTTCATTGATCTGAGGTCGGACCTGAGGGCTATCGAGCGTTAATGTCTCTTCTTTTTCAATTCGTTCCTGCAGCTTGAACAGATACCCTTTGCCGTTGATCGGAACTACGTTGGTTATCCGGCCGACCGAAAATTCAGGATTCATAAATCCGGCCGCGAGTTGCGGATAGCTTTTCTTTAGGTCTTCTTCGCTCAAAAACCCAAGATCGCCGCCCTGAAGTTTCGACGGATCTTCGCTGTATTCACGAGCTAACGCGGCAAAATCGGATCCCGGCAGTTGGAGCTTGCCGAGTATTTCTTTGACCTTCAGATTGGCCTGGTCCTCATTCGTTGTGGTGTCACCCTCGCCGCTGTTAGACGGATCGACGACGATCGCCGCGAGCCTGACACCGCGTTTGCGAACAAATAGATCGGGATTGCCCTTAAAGAATTCCTCTATCTCACTTTCTTTTGGCGTTTCAATACGGCCTGTGATCTTATCGACCAGCTTGTTGATCGCCAGCTGGCGTCGGATGTTCTCTCGGAATGATTTTTCGTCCAGGCCGGCCTGTTTCATCTGCCGGTCAAATTCCTCGGCCGACAAACGGCTTTCGACCTTTCGTTTGTTCACTTCGGCGTTGACCTCGTCCTCGCTCGGAACGGTCCCTTCTTTCTCGGCCTTCTGGAACATCACTTCCTGTTCGACCAACCCCTGCAAGACTTGAAGTCTGGCGCCCGCCAGTTCCAACGGCGACATGCGGGTCTCTTGCCCCTGGGCCTGTTGCTTGACCGCACGCTCGACATCCTCCATTTTTATGGATTTGCCGTTAACGGTCGCTGCGGTCTCATTGGGGTCGACGCCGCTGGTCGACACATTGCCGGTCGACGTCGTATCTCCGCCGCAGGCCGCCAAAAAAATGGCGATACCGGCGAAAAACGTTAAGGGGAGAGATCTTGATTTGGACATTTGCACTTTGGCTCTTACTCCTTCAAAGGTGTCGGTCATTTTCTGTACTTGCCTAACCTGTCAATATTTGCTATAAAGATTGTTTTTGAGTTTTAACAAAACTCTTTTTGATTACCTCATCAACATTTTTTTGGAGGCAATAATTCTTATGGCACAACGATGCGACGTATGCGGAAAAGGCCCGCAATTTGGAAACAACGTTTCCCACGCCAACAACAAGACCCGGAGACGTTTCAATCCGAATCTGCAGCCGGTTCGCGTCCAGCTTCCCTCCGGCGGAAATGGCCGGATGAAAGTATGCACTCGCTGCATCAAGTCGGGCAAAATTATCAAAGCGGCGTAATTTTATTTGAGCCGCAAATTAGAAATTTGGTTGCCAAACGCGACGATTTAAGCGTTTGGCATTTTAATTTGTCACCGCCCATTATTATTGGGTGACGGCGATACACTCGATCTCGACACGCGCATCCCGCGGAAGACGAGCGGCCTGAACGGTTGCCCTGGCCGGCTTATTATTGCTGAAATATTCGCCGTAAACTTCATTCATCGCGGCAAAATCATTCATATC
>JBDTMQ010000193.1:0-8745 GCA_039934155.1 Acidobacteriota bacterium
AAGCGACACTATCGACACGACCGAAGCGACCCGCTGCCCCGAGATCGTTACCGGCGTAGCGATGGTGACCACCGGCTCTGACTTTTGCCCGATGTATTGCGGCCCCTCAAAAACCGAATCGATGCCCGAAATATGTTCGACCGCATTCATCGCGGCCTCTTCTGTCTCGGCACGTGTGACGAGGGTCGGACGAAACAATGAAAGCGGTTCGCCTGTCGTCGGCTGAACGAAAAGAGCGACGACATCGGGATTTTCACGGAGGGTCTCGCTTAATTTTTCCTCTGATTGCGGCGAAGAGAGGATACGGGTATCATTTATCAATTCGAGCGCCTTAGCGACGCTTTTCGCAACGTCGTGATGCCGTTGAGCAAACATCTCGATCTGACGAGCTTTTTCTTGTACTAACTGAATTTGATACCGGTTCTCGACGATCCGAAGCTCGCGCCCGCTGCGCTCGGACAGGAACCAGCCGGTAAGTACGAGCGGTACCATACCGACCAGAAGGAGCGTACAGATCACAAAATAGATCAGGCTGATTTTTCGCTTTGCAGGCATGAAGGGAAAAAAAGGAAGGAACCCCACAGAAATTCTAATCCAACCAGGGACTTAAGTCAACGATTTTACTCATTGTTGTACGTGTTTAAAACAGACAAACTTTTCATTGAATGCCGACTCATTCATCGAAATGCTGCCGGATTTAGAGTCAGGCGGGATTTGCCGGGTATAATACTTTGAGAATGTCCCCCGAACGCTGGTTAAAGATCGAGGCTTTGTTTGAATCGACAGTAGATCTGCGGCCGGCGGAGCGCGCTCAATTTTTGAGCAAAGAATGTAGCGACGATGTCGAGCTAAAGCGCGAGGTTGAAAAACTTTTGCAGAGCTCCGATTCTGCCGACGATTTTATAGAATCGCCGATCTGGACCGACAGCAGTTTTTTGAACACTTCTGCGAAAAAAGAGATCTCAGAATCGCTGGACGACGGCTTGGACACAGGCAGGGAAGACAATTACATTGGGCAGACCATCGGTGTTTACCGTCTGACGAAAGAGATCGGCCGCGGCGGAATGGGCGCGGTCTACCTGGCCGAGAGAGCCGACGGCGAGTTTCAGCAAACCGTTGCGATAAAGTTGATCAAGCGGGGCATGGACTCTGACTTTATCATCCGCCGGTTTCGGCACGAACGTCAGATACTTGCGTCGTTTGAGCATCCTTTCATAGCGCGGCTTCTTGACGGCGGTACGACGTCCGAGGGAGTTCCCTATTTTGTGATGGAATACATCCCCGGCGAAACGCTTTATAAATATTGCGATTCGTCCGCTTTGGACGTCCGGGCCCGTTTGAAGGTATTTCAAAAGGTTTGCTCGGCGATCGAATATGCGCATGAGAAAAAGATCATTCATCGGGATATCAAACCCAGCAATATATTGATCAACCAATCGCGGTCGCCGAAGCTGCTCGATTTTGGCATCGCGAAAATACTCGATCCTAACCTTATTCACGAATCGCTGAATCCGACAGCATCCATGTTTCGCATGATGACGCCGGACTATGCCAGTCCTGAACAGGTCAAGGGTATCGAGGTGACGACATCGAGCGACATTTATTCTTTGGGCGTATTGCTTTACGAACTACTGACAGGTCACCGGCCATACAATTTTACTGGCCGCGCTCTGCATGAGGTTTCCCAAGTCGTCTGTGAAGTATCGCCCGAGCCGCCGAGCCGGATAATTTCAAAGGACGACGATCTTCTTCCGCAATATGAAGGCAGCGACAATTTCCTGGATTCTCGCTCCACGACCATGGAAGCGCTTGCGAACGAGCTCGCGGGCAATATCGACGATATCGTGATGAAGGCCATCAGCAAGAATCCTTCGGATCGATACTCGTCGGTTCGTGAACTTTCAAAGGATATTTCCCGTCATCTCAACGGTGCCAAGATCGAGGCTCCGCGATTTTCGCCGAAACGTAACGTCGCAACGGATGCGTTTCCGCGACCAGCGGAAAACAGCCGCGCAATGGCCGTTCTGCCGTTCAAATTCCTGACTCTTGGCGCGGCAGACGATACCGACGATAGGTTTCTCGGTGTGGGACTCGCCGACGCGTTGATCACACGTTTAAGCAAGATCAGACGGTTCGTCGTGCGTCCGACGAGCTCGATACTCGGTTTCGGCGACGATCTGATCGATCCCATCCGGGCTGGCCGTGACCTGAATGTGGATTACATTCTCGACGGCAGCATTAAGAAAGCGGGAAATCGGCTGCGGGTCACCGTTCAGTTGCTGAAGGTTTTTGACAACGCCGCCATCTGGGCTACGTCGATTGACGAAACGCTTGCCGACGTACTAACTCTTGAAGACACGCTGGCCAATAAGGTGATCGAGGTTTTACTGCCGCAGCTCACCGGGAGCGAGCTCGAAGCATTCTCAAAGCGTGGAACTGAGAATCCAGAGGCATTCGAACACTACCTTCGAGGCCGGTTCCATTTCAACACTTTTACCGAAGATGGGTTTGCAAAGGCATTTCTTAGCTTTCACCGCGCAATAGCCGCCGATCCCGAGTACGCCCACGCCTATTCAGGCCTGGCCGATTACTATAATTGGCTTGGAATAATAGGGGTTTTGCCGCCGCAGTACTGCTTTCAGCCCGCCATCGACGCAGCGACAAAAGCTGTTGAACTGGATGACGCCTTGTCGGAAGCACATGCAAGCCTTGGGTTTTCGCTGCATGCGGGCAACTATGATTGGTCGCGAGCAGAATTTCATCTAAAGCGCGCGATCGACCTGAATCCGAGCAATGCGAACGCATATGTTTGGTACTCGATGGTGCTTTTTACGCAGGCAAGGTTTACCGAGGGGCTTGAGATCGCCCAGCGGGCCGTCGATCTCGATCCTCTGACGCCATTCAATCATCACAATGTCGGTTGGGGCCTGTATTACGCCAGGAAATATGACGAGGCGATCGACCGTTACCGGAAGGTCGTTGGCGACTTTCCGAAATATAGTTTTGGATATTACGGATTAAGCAAGATACACCGGAAGATCGGCGACACTCGGCTCGCGATCACTGAGAATGACAGGGCCAAAGAGCTGATGGGAGACAGCGTTTTTTCGCTGCTGTCAGAAGCGGAATGCTATGCGGCGGATGGGCAGATCGAGACAGCCGAATCGAAGATCGCCGACCTTCAGGTGATGTCGGCTGACCGGTATGTTTCGCCTTATCAGCTGGCGCTTGCATATCAGTACCTGGACCGGCCGGAAAAGGTGCTGGAGTTTTTGGAAAAGGCTGCGGAAATAAAAGAGGCATGGCTAAACTGGATGGGGATCGAGCCTGTTTTCGATCCGATCCGGACAGATCCGAGGTTCCAGGCCATCCTCGAAAAAAACGGTTACCAGATCTTTGCGAATAATTTTGCCGCGAGCAGCACCGAACTTCCTACCCGTACTGCCCCGCCGGACGTCGACGACGAGGTAGATTCCAAAATCTACGATCTGACGACCTTGATGATCGACGATGGCGAACCGACCGACGGCGGAATAGTTGAAACGCCAGCGAGACGTCTGTTTTTGCTTTACTATGTCGCTGCCGCGGCACTGCTGATGGCCTTGATCGCCGGATCTTACTATTTTCTGCGCTCGGACGACGATGTAAAACCGTCGATGATCGTTCACTCGAATGGTTTTCAGAATCCGACGATCCTCATCACCCCATTTAAAGAGCCGCCCGGCAGCGAAGGGATCGGTATCGGCGTGGCGGATTCGCTGACGAATAAGCTCGGTTATATCAAATCGCTGCAGGTGATCTCGGCGAATACCGGCCGCCAGGTCGGAGCCGCGGACCCGATGCAGCTGCGATCGGATCTTGGCGTTGCTTTCATTATTCGCGGCGACCTCAGCTACACGGCGGACCAAAGTGTTTTGAATGCCGAGCTGGTAAACGCCGGCGATAATTCGACGATCTGGTCGGAAACATTCTCTAGTCCTAAGGGCGACCTCTTTGGCCTCGAGCGACAGGTTTCTGAAAAGATATTGAGCGCTCTTGCGATCAAACAGCTGCCACTCGAACAGCAGCAGCTTTATCGGAGCTATACCACCAGCAGCAGTGCTTATCAGTTGTATCTGGTCGGACGGTCGTTGATGGCAAACCGGTCGCGCGAAAACCTCCGTAAGGCGATAGCGGCATTTGAGCGTTCGCTTGCCGAAGACCGTGGGTTTGCCCTCGCTTACGTAGGATTAGCTGATACCAACGCGCTTTTGAATCTCTACGACATCAGCCCGCCTGCCGACGCTTATCCAAAGGCGAAAGAAAACGCATTGAAAGCGCTTTCGATCGACGAAAATCTGGCCGAAGCCCACGCCTCTCTGGCTTACGTAAAGTTTTATTACGATCGAGACCGCGAGGGCGCCGAGCTCGAATTTCGGCGCGCAATACAGCTCAATCCGTCTTATGCTCCAGCGCATCATTGGTTCGCGTTGGCGTTGACCGCGATGAACCGTCCGGTCGAGGCTTTAAGCGAAGCACAGATCTCGCAACGACTTGATCCGAGGTCTCCGTCGATCAAAGCAGCGACCGCGATCGTTTATTTCATGGACCGAAAATATCGCGAGGCGATCGACGAATGTGATAAAGCACTTGCGCTCGATCAGGGATTCGTCCCTGCCTTAAAGGTAAAGCGGTGGGTGTATACGGTGACCGGCGATGGTGAGGGTGCGAAGGCGGCCTTTGAAAAAGAACTTTCGTATAGCGGCGGGACGACTGCCGACCCCGGATGGAAGATCGTTGCGGCTCAGCTGCCGTCGTCTGACGAGGGCCGGAAAACGATGGCAGCGGAGCTGAACAAAGCCGTTCAAAGCGATCTGCTGCAAAAGAACGATTATGCCTTTGCGTTTGAGATCGCTCTCGCCTATCTCGCGGTTGGCGATAGATCGCAAGCGATGGATTGGCTCGAAAGATCTGAATCTGCCAGAGGACACAGCATGAATTTTCTGTCGGTCGATCCCCGACTCGCACGCCTCTCCGAAGAACCGCGATTTCGCAAGCTGCTGGGCCGCGGCGGCGGATAAATTCATTCGGGACCTCATTTCCAAAACTCAGCCTCATTCCTTCACGTAAACTGTTGACCGGTTCTCGCAAATGGTGTCAAAATACAACTTCTGGCGCACCCTTATACCGAGATTCCTGAATGGTCGACCCCGAAGATATTTCCGCAAATTCAATGATTGGCAGACGTGTCGGCGTTTATCGACTTGACGAAGAGGTCGGCCGTGGCGGCATGGGTGTGGTTTACCGGGCATCGCGTGTTGACGGTGAATTTGACCAGACCGTGGCTGTCAAACTGATCATACGCGGCATGGACACCGATCAGATCCTCAAACGATTCCGCCGCGAACGACAGATCACTGCCGCGCTCAACCATCCGAATATCGCCTACTTTTTCGGCGGGGGTTCGACCGACGATGACCTTCCGTATTTTGTAATGGAATTCATTGTGGGCCGCCCGCTGTATGCATTCTGCGACGAAAACCGGTTGAATTTGCGTGAGCGGCTGAACATCTTTCGCCAGATATGCTGGGCTGTACAGGCCGCCCACGACGCCAATGTTATACACCGCGATCTCAAACCCTCGAACATAATGGTCAAGGACGACGGCAAGCCCAAACTGCTCGACTTCGGGATCGCAAAAGTTCTCGATTCTGAGATGATGACGACGGACAACGATCCGACGGCCACCCACATGCGTGTTATGACGCCGGAATATGCATCGCCCGAACAGATCGGCGGCGAGGCTGTCGAAATGTCGTCGGACATTTACAGCCTCGGCGTGATCCTGTACGAACTGTTGACCGGGCATCGTCCCTACCGGCTGCAGCGGGGCGTTCAGGGCGATGCGGCCCGCGTGATCAGAGAAGAAAGCCCGACGAACCCGAGCGGCAGTCTCACGCGCGACGACAATCTGCTTGCCTACAACGGCACGAGTGTGACGCTTGCAAGCGTGTTGAATGCAAGAAATGCATCGCTTGACTCGCTTCGCCGCGAACTAACGGGGGACCTTGATCGGATCATTCTGAAGGCGTTAAGGAAAAAGCCTTCGGAAAGATACGATTCGGCTCGTGAACTGGCGGACGACATAACGAATTTCCTCGAGAACCGGCCGGTCAACGCCGAGTTCTTCGTATCTATGGCGAAGATTCCGCGGCCGCGGACTGCCGATCGCCTGTCGCTCGCAATACTATCGCTGAAGATCATCGGCCAGCACGAGAGCGATACCGGTGACGAATTTCTCGGTATTGGACTCGCCGACGCATTGATCTCAAGGCTCAGCGCAATTCAACGGATAACCGTTCGTCCGACCAGCTCTGTATTGCAGTTTCGGAATTCGGACCCGTTCGAGGCGGGCCAGCATCTCGGCGTCGACTACATTCTCGCCGGCACCATTCGTAGATCCGGCGGTCGGATCAGAGTTTCGGTCCAGCTTCTGAACGTCGCCGAAAATTCGACCCGGTGGGCGAAGGCTTTCGACGAAGATCTGCGCGACTTTCTCGAGCTTGAAAATGTACTTTCAGGCCAGGTCATCGGCTCGCTGCTGCCGCACCTGACCGAGGAGGAACGCAAACGGGTAGAGCGTCGCGGAACGCAAAAACCGCTCGCATACCAGGCATATCTTCGCGGCCGCTATTTTGCGAGTCGCTTTACCGACGAGGACCTTAAACGATCGGTAACGGCTTTCAAAGAGGCGGTTGCTATCGACCCTGAATATGCCCAGCCGTATATCGGCCTTGCAGATTACTATATTTGGTCTTCGATCTTTGGTGTCATCCCGTCCATCGTTGGATTCTCACAGGCGCACGAAGCGGCCCGGCGGGCTCTCGAGATCGATGATCAAATGGGTGAGGCGTATACGGCCCTGGCGTTCTGTGTGTTCCTGCACGACTGGAATTGGGACGAGGCCGAATATTTGATAAGGCGGGCACTCGAGTTAAACCCGAATTATGGACTCGCACACGAGTGTTACTCGAACATCCTGACGGCGCAGGGACGCTTTGAAGAAGGGATCGTAGAAATCCGCCGGGCTGAAGAATTGGACCCGGTCTCGCCGCGAGCGATCCTCATGAGCGCCTGGACACTCTATCAGGCCGGCGAGTTTCAGGAGGCAGTCGAAAAGGCGCGCAAAGCCGTCGAAATGCAATCGGACTTTCCCCAGGGCCTTTTACATCTGGGCAACGCCCTGACGTCGGCAGGCAAGCCGTCAGAGGCTGTCGTGGTCCTGCGCAGAAGTGCGGAAATGTGGGGCGATTCAGGAATGCCCCGGTACATGCTTTGTCACGCGAGAGCAGCCGAAGGCAATCAGGAAGCGGCACAGACCATCCTTGAGAAAATGCTTGCGGTTGAAAAGGAACAATATGTAAAACCATATTATGTTGCCATGTGTTACGCCGCCGCCGGCGACGCTGACAAAGCTTTTGAATGGTTCGATCGCGCTGTTGCGGAAAAAAATGAGTTCCTGATCTGGTTCGGGACCGAACCGAAGCTGCGTTCGCTCCGGAACGATCCGCGGTTCCTGTCGATACTCGAGAGGACCCGCAATCCGATAGCACAGGTCTTCCCCGCTCACAGCTCAGAGGCGCCGGTGACAGGCCAGCGCGAACAATCGATCGCGGTTTTGCCGTTCCGGCTGGTCGTCGCCGGTGATACCGGCTCGCGCGAGGACGAATATCTCAGCCTTGGACTGGCCGACGCCGTGACGATGCGGCTGTCGAACATTCGCCGGTTCGTTGTAAGGCCGACCAGTTCCGTTCTGCCCTTCGCCGGCCGCGATATCGATCCTTTCGAGGCCGGACGGGAACTGAAGGTCGATTATGTGATCGACGGCATTATCCGTCATTTTGGCGGGCAGATCCGCGTCACGGCACAGCTACTGTGCGTGGCGGAAAATTCCACGCGGTGGTCGGCAAGTTTTGCCGAAGAATTTACCGACGTCCTCGAGCTTGAAGATTCCATTTCAGAACAGGTGACAAAACAGCTCGTTCCGAAACTTTCCGGCGTGGAAAAACGCCAGCTCGCGAAACGCGGCACAAATGACCCTGACGCCCATGACGCATATTTGCAGGGGCGTTATTTCTGGAACCAATTCAATCCGGAAGCTTTTCCAAAAGCGATCGCCGCATTTCGCAAAGCCGTCGAAGCCGACCCAGATTATGCGCTGGCCCATGTTGGGATCGCTGATTATTACACGTGGGCCTGTATTTACGGACTTATTTCGCCTGTCGACGGATTGCCGAAGGTATTGGAATATGCGACTAGGTCGCTCGCGATCGATCCGTCACTGGCTGAAGCCCACGCCGCCATCGGTCTTTATTATTCGAACATGCAGGATTGGGAAAGGTCAGAAGCCAGCTATCGGCGCGCGATCGAACTGAATCCTTTTTACTCTCTCGGGCACGAATGGCTGTCGGCACTTCTGGTCGGCTCAGGCCGGTTCGAAGCGGGCAAAGAAGAGATCTTGTTGGCAGAACAGCTTGATCCGTTATCAATTCGGCCCAAGGTCCTTTCTGCGTGGACGATCTACCAGACCCGCGACTTTTCGGCCGCGCTCGTAAAGGCACGCGAGATCGAAAGTTTGAGCCCGGGGTTTATGCAGTCTCACCTTCAACTTGGGAATATTTTGAGCAGTATGGGCCAGGATGACGAAGCAGTTTTCCATTCACAAAAGGCCGTCGATCTGGCTCCGGATTCCCCGCTTCCGATCTA
>JBDTMQ010000194.1:0-8173 GCA_039934155.1 Acidobacteriota bacterium
TCAAGGAAGTCGATCGCCTCGGCGGTGTCGCCGTCAGCTTCAGCCCACGTTTTGGCTACCTCGAAGACCATCCAGGCAGACAGCTCATGTTTACGCTGCCGCATCAGATCGGCCGTCTTAAAAAGATATTCGGCCCGTTCCGCAGCCGGAACGTTCTTCCAAACCTTAAAAGCTTCGGTGGCGGCCTCAATTGCGCGGCCTACAAGCGTCGTGTCGTCATCAACCTCGGAAAATATGCCGACGACCTGAGTCCTGTCTGCGGGGTTCCGACTCTCGAATTTCGCGTCGATCGAGATCCTTTCACCATTGATAATGACCGGATATTCACGGCCAAGCTCGCTTTGCACCTTTTCAAGGGCTGCGCGCATCGCCTCGGCATTTTCGGGGCGTGAACAGTCAGTGAAAGGTTCGTTCTTAAATTCGTCCAATACTCTTTGTGTTTGCATACGTTAGTTCCTTTTTATCGATACCGCTGCCGGTCTATTTCGTGGAGTTCCCATTCATCGAGCAGCTCCGGAGCCACAGGTTCACTGTCTTTTTGCCAGCCGAGAACAAAACGCGGCTCCTGTGTATCGCTCAAATGTTTTACGTAAGTGAGAATAAGTGTCCACCCGGAAAGAAGGTAAAGATTCAGTTCTCTTATCGACCTGACTTCACATGTCAGCTTTGTGTCTTCTAGCTTCATTACCATCTCATTCCCATTTTCCGGTCTTCTGCAGGCGCCTGATCTTGCGTTTGGCGAGTTCCCGCTTCAGCGACGTCACACGATCCAAGAAAACGATGCCATCACAGTGATCTGTTTCGTGCAGAACGCACCTTGCCGGCAGACCCTCGAGATCGTATTCGACGTGTTTTCCGGCGGGGTCCTGAGCCTGAACGACCACGCGCATTTCCCGCTTCACCGTTTGATAAAGTCCAGGAAACGAAAGACAGCCCTCGTCGCCTACTTGTTCGCCTTCAACTGTAATTACCGTCGGATTGATCAACGCGTATCTTTGGTTCACGCCTTCATCAACGGGGACATCCATGACAAACAACCGTTTGGAAACACCTATCTGAGGTGCGGCCAGACCGACGCCGCCGGCGTCATACATCGTCTCGAACATGTCATCGATCAGCGTCGTCAGCGACGTATCGAATTGCTCGTCTTCAACCGGTCTGCCCGTGGTTAGCAGCACGGGATCGGGGTAACGAACGATCTTCAAAAGTGGCATAGAAACAAAACCCAAAATAAGTTCGCCGAGGGCCGTTTTTATGCAGCAACAGGTATGGAAGCTCTCAAGAGTTCGTATATAAGTGCTATCGGGGCCGGTGCACGAAGTTAAAAAGCTATTAATTTATTCGGCGAACCTTCAATTTTTCTAATTATATATTAAAATAGGCTGACCATGTGAGGAATTAGTGCACCAATGTACGATCTTTACATTCCTTTATAATCGGGACCGCCGCCGCCCTCTGGCGTCACCCAGTTAATTATCTGGTACGGATCGGCAATGTCGCAGGTCTTGCAGTGTACGCAATTCGAGAAATTGACCTTTAGCTCCCGACGGCCCGTGATCGGATCGTTTTCCATTTCGTAGACCTGTGCGGGACAAAATCGCTGACACGGATTCCCATATTCTTCGGTACAGCGCGTCGCGCATAATTCCGTATCAAGGACGTGCAGGTGGGACGGCTGATCTTCGTCGTGTGCCACCGCTCCGTGAAAAACGTCCGTCGTCTTATCAAATGTGAGCTTTTTGTCGAATTTAAGCGATGAATACCTCTCGGTCGATGAAAGATGGTCAGAGACGCCAAAGGTCCTTTTCCGCCGATTCCCGCCGGTTACGTCTGATTCCTCTAACGTTTCGATCCGCTCGTAACCCGGCCGTCCATACTCCTTCGGCATAAAGCCCCAGGCCAGTCCCTTTGTCAGGAACTGAAGTCCCGAATTTATCAAAGCGGACCAACGGCCACGTTGAAAGGCCGCGTGAAAATTGCGGACCGGATACAGTTCGTCGTAGATCCAGCTTCCCTTGACCTGCTCATCGAAATGTCTAAGCGTATGAACGGTAAAATTCTGTTGAACGAAAGCATCAAGGATCGTCTCGGCGGCAAGCATCCCGGATTTCATTGCCGTATGAATACCCTTGATCCGCTGTCCGTTAAGAAACGATGCGCTGTCGCCGACGATCAATAGGCCGTCGGCATGCATCTGGGGCATCGTCCAATAACCGCCTGTGTTTATTGACTTTGCACCATATTTGATCATCTTTCCGCCGTTGAGAATAGCCGCAACTTTGGGATGGGTTTTGAATTTTTGGAATTCGGCGTGAGGATCGATCATCGGGTCAACATAATCCAGACCTGTGACATAGCCGATGCTCAGCAGGTTGTTCTTCATTCCATAGATCCAACCGCCGCCATACGTCGAGGTGTCGGAAGGAAATCCCAGCGTATGCACTACACGGCCCTCTGCAAAATTCCCTTCGGGGATCTCCCAAAGCTCTTTCACACCGAGGGAATACGCCTGTTCCTCTTTGCCCTCGTCCAGACCGAGGCGCGCGATCGCCTGTTTAGCCAATGAACCGCGCGAGCCCTCGCCCAAAACGGTTACTTTTGCCAAAAGGTCGACGCCAGGTTCAAAATTGGCCTTTTTTTCGCCGTTCTTAGCGATTCCCTTGTCGCCGGTCCGAACGCCTATCACCTTGTTGTCATCGTCGTAGAGCAACCCAGCGCCGGGCGCTTCCGTAAAAATGTTGATTCCCGCCTCGTCGCACTTTTCCGCCAGCCATTCGCACATCCGCGACAGCGACAGAATGTATTTGCCCTTGTTCTTAAGCGGCGGGGGCGTTATCGGCGCGACCATTCCTTTTGTGTCCGTCAAATACCAAGCTTCGTCTTCGGTAACGACCGTGTCGACCGGACATCCCTGCTCGAGAAAATCGGGCATTAGTTCTCTGATCGCACGCGGATCCATGACGGCACCGGATAAGATATGGGCGCCGACGAACGCACCTTTCTCGATAATAGCGATCTCAAGATCGTCGACCTTAGCCGCACGAATTACCCCGTGGTCGACCAGATCGTTGTGATTTTTTATTTGAGCTTTCAAATGGAGAGCTCCGGCCAGATTTGCCGGTCCCGCACCGACAAACACAACGTCCATTTCGATCTGTTCGCGTTCGATCATATTCCTATTACCAGTCTCTGATTTAACTAAATTATAACAGAGGCCGCGAATTACCGGTCGGGCACGAGTTATCGCACTCTAATCCTCATCGAATTGTTTTTTTAAGCTTTCGATATAAGGCGCCCGTGCCACACCCTTTTCCGTAATGATCGCCGTCACCAGTTCGTTGGGCGTTACATCGAACGCATAATTGCAGACTTCGATCCCCTCGGGCGCGAGTTGAATATCGCTGACGTGCGTGACCTCGCGGACATTGCGCTCTTCGATCGGGATATTATCACCGGTCGGGCACGCCATATCGACAGTCGAAAGCGGCGCCGCGACATAGAACGGTATGCCATGTCGTTCTGCCAAGACTGCTACCATGTAGGTTCCGATCTTATTGGCAACGTCGCCATTTGCGGCGATACGGTCAGAACCGACCACGACCGCGTGGACGCCGCCCTTTTTCATTACATGGCCGCTCATATTGTCGGTGATTAGCGTTACGGGGATCTGGTCCTTTAACAGCTCCCATGCGGTAAGGCGTGCTCCTTGCAGATAGGGCCGCGTTTCATCGGCAATTACCGACACCCGCTTGCCCTGATCAACCGCTCCGCGGATCACGCCGAGCGCTGTTCCCCAGACGCCGCCCGTGGCCAGCGCGCCGGCGTTACAATGCGTCAGCACCGTCGAATTGTCCGCGATCAGTTCCCCGCCGAACTTCGCGATCAAACGCTGGGACTCGATATCTTCGTCATGTATCGCCTTTGCCTCGGCGATCAGGTGTGTCTTTATTTCTGAGACGGTACTGCCCGATTGACGTGCTTCTTCGAAAGCATCTTTCATACGCTCGATCGCCCAAAACAGATTGACCGCCGTCGGCCTTGTTTTGGCCAGCGTCTCGCTTATAAATTCCAGCTCGTCTTCGAGGTCGGCCACGCTTGTCCCAACAAATTGTTTGACTCCAAGGGCGATACCATATGCGGCCGAAACACCGATGGCCGGCGCGCCGCGAACGGCCATATCACGAATACCGTCGGCAACCTCAGTATAAGACAGTAACAGGAGCCATTTTTCTTCGAGCGGCAATAGCCGCTGGTCCAGCATCAAAACGCCCTCTTCTGACCATTTAACTGGGATAATATCGAGTTTCATAAAAATTCTGGCACTTCCGGCAGCCTAGGTTTCAATTCTCTGCCGAAACTTGAACTCTAAACAAAAAACCTGCCGGTCTCAAGACAGGGAGAAGTTTTTGACGGTAAAACTATCTGAAAAACGGGCGATGTACATTCTTTACCTTTATCGTTATGGCGGACAAATCGTTTTTTATATCATTTGATAATGACCAAATTTCTTGACGGTCGGCTGACCGTGAACGTTGGCGATATAACCAAAGAAAAAGTCGACGCTATCGTGAACGCCGCCAACTCGTCTCTGATAGGCGGTGGCGGCGTCGACGGGGCGATCCATTCGGCCGGCGGCGACGAAATACTTCACGCATGCCGGCGGATCAGAGCCGAAAGCTATCCGGACGGATTGCCGACGGGCCAGGCAGTGATCACAACGGCCGGGCGGCTGCCAGCAAATTACGTTATACATACGGTTGGACCGATCTATGGCGAGAATCGAGGCCGTGACTCTGAGCTTTTGGCCGACGCGTATCGCAATTCATTGGCGTTGGCAGCCGCTCACGGAGTAAAAACTATTGCTTTTCCCGCGATCTCGACTGGAGTATATTCGTTTCCCAAGATCGAGGCTGCCAAAATATCGTTTGCGGCCGTAACCGAATTTTTGGACCGGGAAACGGCAATAACCGAAGTTCGGTTCATTTACTTCTCGCAAGCTGATGCTGAAATTTTCGTTTCAGCGGTGTTATGAGCCGCATCGCCGGACCCTTTCTTTCGTTTGAAGTCGACGTTCCGTTGTTTTATAGTCTTACAGTACCTTTCTCACGACTCTCCGGTAATCTAATGTTTAACATATGAAGGAGTACCATCCGGGCGATCTGGATAATATGCATCAGGCAGCGGCAGTGATCGACCGCCCCACGGACGACGAGGCGGAAAACAATTTTAGGTCGAATTTTCAGTTACAGCGAACTCTTCCAAAAGGTCTCGAGGTTCTCGATCGGCTCTCGGCGAATTTCGCCTGGTCCTGGCTTGTCGGAGACGGTCTTTTTGCCGACCTTGATCCACACCTTTGGGAACGGTCGGGTCAGAACCCGAGAGTCGTCCTGGGACAGATCGACGAGCTTCGACTGCTGCAGAAGTTACAAGACCGCTCCTATCTGAGCCGCGTCGAAGATTTTGCGAAGCGAATGGACGCCTACCTTGCCGAACCGCGAGCGCAATACGGCGTTGTCACGCCCGAATCGCCGGTGGCGTATTTCTGCGCTGAGTTTGGTATTCACAATTCGCTGCCTATCTATTCCGGCGGCCTCGGCATTCTTGCCGGTGATCATCTTAAATCGGCAAGCGACCTGAATATTCCGTTGGTCGCCGTCGGCCTGTTCTACCGCTTCGGTTATTTTAAGCAAAAGATCGGCCACGACGGGATGCAGGAAGAAAGGTACCTGGACAATCTCGAGTCCGAAATGGCCCTCTCGCCCGTACTCGCCGAGGATGGAAGCCGCGAGATCGTGACCGTACACATACGCGGCCGCGAAGTGAAGGCGCAAGCCTGGCTTGCTGAGATCGGAAGGATCAAGCTTTATCTGCTGGATACGCATGTTCCCGAAAACGACAAGGTCGACCGCCTTATCACCGGACATCTTTACGGCGGCAGCACCGAGACACGGATCGTTCAGGAAAAAGTTTTGGGTATCGGCGGTGTCAGGCTTTTGCGAAAGCTGGGCATTTCGCCCTCTGTTTTTCACCTGAACGAAGGGCACTCGGCGTTTCTGACACTTGAGCTGGCCCGTGAATTTTTGGCTCGCGAGCCTGATGCATCTTTCATAGATGCGATGGCAGACGTCCGCCGGCAATGCGTATTTACAACACATACACCGGTGGCCGCAGGCAACGATGCGTTTTCGCCTGACGAACTCAGAGATTGTTTTGACGCTAACCTGATCGCATCGTTAAAACTTTCCGAACAGGAATTCTTTGAACTGGGCAGGATCGATCCTGACGATCATGACGAATATTTCGGAATGACGCCCTTTGCGATCCGCATGTCGCGGTCCGCAAATGGCGTGAGTAAAAAGCACGGCGACGTTTCGAGAAATATTTGGCGCGCGATGTTCCCTGACGATACGCCGGAGTCAGACATCCCGATCACATCCGTGACGAACGGCGTACATCCGGCGACCTGGATCGATCCGGTTTTGAAGACGTTATTCCAAGAGGAGATCGGCGCGGAATGGACCGAACTCTTGCGGGACCAGCCATCCTGGCAAACGGCGATCGAAGCCATCCCAAATGAACGCATCTGGGAAGCTCGAAATATCCTTAAACAATTCCTGATCGCGTTTATTCGGCGTCGGGTAAGGTCGACCGATACTGGTTCACGAGAGACGATCAATGAGCATCAGGAGACGCATGAACTGTTCTCACCCGACGTGCTTACCATCGGGTTTGCGCGTCGTGTCGCGGCCTACAAGCGATGGAACCTGTTGTTGAGCGATCGTGAAAGACTGTTGAGAATGGTCGACGCCGCCGAACGGCCTGTCCAATTCGTTTTTGCGGGCAAGGCTCATCCACAGGATCGGGTTGCTAAAGGCATACTTCAGGAGCTGATGAGTATCAATCATGATTCAAATTGGCAGCGGCGGGCCGTTTTTATCGAAGACTATGACCAGGAGATAGCAAAATTCCTGGTTCGCGGCGTCGATGTATGGATGAATGTTCCCCGGCGTCCGCTCGAGGCGAGCGGTACCAGCGGGATGAAGGCTGCGATGAACGGCATCCTGAATTTCTCGGTACTTGACGGTTGGTGGATAGAGGGGTACAACGGCTCGAACGGCTTTTCGATAGGCGGATATGTACCGATCGACGACGAGAACGCGGCCGACGAAGCCGACGCCGAAGCACTTTATTCGACACTGGAAGAAAAGCTGATTCCGGCTTTTTATAATAAAGGCGGTTCCGGACTTCCAGATGAATGGATCAGCATGCTAAAAAATGCTATCGGCACGCTGACGCCCCAATTTTCAACTGACCGAATGGTAATGGAATATCTGGAACGCATTTACAACCAGCCCAAAGAGGTGACAGATTGAATAATCAAATGCAGGATACAGAATTCAGAACGGGCGTCATCAGTCCGATCGAGTGCGTCAAAGAAGGTTTCGAGATCATTAAGAGCGACTACTGGCTTCTGTTCGCTATAGGTCTCGTCGGCGGGTTGATCGGCGGCGTCACGATGTACATTCTTTTCGGCGCGATGATCTGCGGGATATTCATCGCATATCTGAAGAAGGTGGACGGCCTGCCGGTGGCTTTCGACGATCTGTGGAAAGGGATGGAGTTTTTTGCCCCTAGTCTGATCGTAACGCTGGTGATCGTCATTCCGATCTTTCTGCTTTACGGGGGAACGTATATCGCATTCGTCGGCGCGATCGTAGCCGGTTCACAGCTGGGCGAGGCAGGAATGACCGGTCTATTGATCGCTGCGTTTGCCGTGGACATGGTGTTTATCGTGATCCTTGTCTGTTTTCATACGCTTCTCATGTTCTCGTTCCCGCTGATCGTCGACCGGCGGCTTGGCGCGATCGGAGCAATGAAAACCAGTGCACGCGCCGTCTGGAAAAACCTCGGCGGGGTCGTAGGTCTTATACTTGTCAATATTGGATTGATGATCGTCGGCTGTGCGGCACTTTGCATCGGTATGTATTTTGTAATACCTATAATGATAGCGGGAAATGCGGTAGCCTACCGACGTGTATTTCCCTCACTGACGGGTGGCCCTTCACATGCTCCGCCGCCGCCAAATGTTTATCGGGGAATATAGAATGAGTGCAAATTTTTTGAAGGTCGAGTCGCTGGATGGTTTGCAGAGTGCGCGCGTGGATGGACAGTG
>JBDTMQ010000195.1:0-4746 GCA_039934155.1 Acidobacteriota bacterium
GTGCTGATCGGCTGGCGTATCGCTGCCCGGGTTATATCGGCTATGACGGCCGCGTCGCCCAACAATTGATCAGTCTCGGCAGCAGTGATCGTTGCTCCGGCTACGGTCGGAAAACGAATGCTTCGCTGCCCGGCGATACCGTTTAGCGTGGCCGGGACAAAATCGCTCGGCGGCGCGGACATGATCGGAACCACTGTAAAGCCGGGCAGACTGGCGAAGGGGATCGTGGTTACATTTGGCGTTTCGGATACGTTTGCAAAGGGAAAGCGGATACCTTCGACGAGTATGTTGTCGCCGCGTATCAGCGGCGGCGCTTCGAAGCCTTTCGAACCGGCAACGGCGATGACCTCTTCGTATGGCTGGTCGCTATCATTGGGATCGCGGTCGATCGTATAAGCGCCGTCACCCTCGACACCGATGCCGCCGACGATCGCTCCGTTCTTATAAAGCGGTATACCGCCTGGATCACCCGACAGCCCCAGCGGCAGGCCCGCGATCGCGATATCAGAGCAAAGCAGGGTCGAAAACTGGACGCCGTAAAGCGGTCCGCCGGGCCGATTGTCGATGCCGGGCGGAAAATGTTCCTGAATGATAAAACCGGCAGTCCGCGTGGTAAAAGCATTACCGCCGGTCGAGAAGATCGCGGCCGTTCCGGCCTTTGAGTTTGTCGCAAATATCGTGGGAACACGAAAGTTTTCGAGGCCCTGATCGGCTGTACCGACACTGCGGATCAGAGTGGTGGTGGCCGAACCCGTCATAACGAAAGTACCGAGCAAGTTGCCCTCTTTATCCGTTACTGAAACAGCGACCTTTTTGTCGAGCGCAACGGCAGTTGAGACCGCCTGTGAGATTATTGTGCGAACCTCGGCAGCCGAAAGCGAATTTTGCGAGTTGACCGGAATCGAGAATAGTAACAACAAAAACGATCCGGCTAACAACTGCAATTGCTTCATCCGGAAACGGTAATTCATTATCGAGTTGCATTGTATACGATATCGACGTCCAGTCAAGACCTAATTCTTTGGCCCATCAACGGTAAGATCTAAAAACGATTGAATTTACATCTGGAATGTGGTACAAGCGTTGGCAGTTCGACTTAAAATTCTATTCGGGTGATCCGATCGCCGATGTCGTTGAGTATTCAATTGCGAACGACCTTACTGTGCGTCCTGCTTTTTACCGGATCAGCCTTGAGTGCGGCATTTGAGGACAAAGGCCGCATCGTGGGAACCGTAACCGACAAGGACGGAAAACCGGTCGCCGGCGTAAAGATCGTCGTTATAAACCAAACCTCATCCGACGTTGAGGAAGCTGAGACCAAAGCTGATGGAAGCTTTGGTTTTCGTGTTGAGACCGGCGCCTACCGCATTATGACCGGGCTGCCGCACGAGGCCCGGTTTGAACGCGGCAAGGTCGAATACGGTGCTTTTGCCAACCCGATCTGCGACGAATCCAAAAGGAAATGCCCCATTCTTGAAAATGTGATCGTCGAGAACGGCGCCACCATCCGGATCGATTTTGCGGTCGAATCGCCCGAAAAGGCCGCTGATCAAAAGGCCGACGGTGCTGAAACGGCCGTCGCCGCGCCCGAGCGGCGTCCCGTGCTCGACCGGTGGCGGATCGAGTTTCCCGAATATGACCGCTACGGCGATAAAGGAGCCCGCGGCCGTGACATACCATTCAAACGAAACCGCTGGTTCAACCCATACGGGCAAAACGTACTTAAGGGCGACCGCCCGATATTTGGCAACGATTATTTTCTGATCCTATCGGGCGTCAGCACGACCGGTGTCGAGATACGCCGAACGCCGTCGGGCAACAACGTTAGTTCCAGCGAGCCGGACAGCAACAATTTTTTTGGGCGGCCCGAAAGCCTTGCGTTCAGCGAAACCATTCAACTGTCGATCGAGTTCTTTCGCGGCCAGACCGTATTTCGTCCGCGACAGTGGGCGATCAAAATATCGCCGACCTTCAGCGTGCCGAATTATCTTAATGCGCGCGAGAACGGGATCGTGAATATTGACGTTCGACGCGGGACGACGCGCACCGATTATCACGTCTCGTTGGAGGAGGCCTTCGCCGAATTAAAGCTGGTCGATACCAACGACAATTACGATTTTGTTTCGGTCAGAGCGGGCATTCAACCCTTCATTGCCGACTTTCGGGGATTTCTCTATTCAGACAATAATTTGGGATTCCGGACCTTTGGCGGATTCTCAAACAATAAGACACAGTTCAACCTTGCATACTTTCGCCAGTTGGAAAAAGACACCAACAGCAACCTGAACGTACTCACTGAAAAGCCGCGTCATCAGAATATTTTTATTGCCAACATTTTTCGCCAGGATTTTTTGTGGAAAGGATATACGATCCAGGGTGTCGGTGCTTTTAACGAGGATCACGGCGACATTCATTACGACAAGAACGGATTTCTCGTCCGTCCGTCCCTCGTCGGCAGCGCCCGCCCGCATACGATCAAGGCCGGCTATGTCGGCGTTAACGGTGACGGCCACATCGGGTTTTTGAACCTCACAAATTCCTATTATTTTGCGTTCGGCAAGGACGACTTTAATCCGATCGCCGGAAAGCGTACCGACATCAGGGCGCATATGGGCGCCGTCGAGGCCTCGGTCGATCGTGACTGGCTGAGGTATAGGGCGTCGATTTTCTTCGCCTCGGGCGATCCGGATCCGACCGATGACAAGGCCGAGGGATTTGATGCGATCTTTGACGACCCCAATTTCGCCGGCGGCCAATTTTCGTATTGGAACCGCCAGGGCATACGGCTGGTGTCGACCGAGATCGGCCTCGTTCAGCCAAACAGCCTGTTGCCTAACTTGCGTTCGAGCAAGACCGAGGGCCAGGCGAATTTTGTGAATCCGGGCATCTGGATCTTTAATGCCGGCGTCGATGCCGAACTGACCCAAACGGTCAAGGCGGTCTTTAATGCGAACTATCTGAGATTTGACAGGACCGAGCCGCTCGAATACGTGTTGTTCCAGCCGCGCGTCAGGCATGAGATCGGCTATGACCTGAGCCTCGGCGTCGTCTATCGGCCGTTCCTGATAAATAACATCACTCTTACGTTGGGCGGCAACATTTTGCTGCCGGGTCGGGGCTTTCGCGATGTCTATACGACGCAGGAAAGAAACTGCCCGATCCCGAGTTTTTGTACCGGAGACGTTCCGAACCCGAGCAAGCCGCAATACACATTATTCAGCCAGATGAAACTCGTCTTTTAGACGAGAACATAAGAGACACGATCTATGTCATTCAAAAACAGCAAATTCGTCCTGGTCAAGTCGATAGCGATCTCGGTCTTTGCTGTTTTTGCGGCGTTCCTCGCCTTTAGCTATGACATCACGAAAAGTGTCGAGCTGACAGTAAAAGCACAGGAAGTGCCGGCCGCGTCGCCCTCACCCGCGGCTGCCGTGGCCGCACCCGCCGTGCCAAGAGAGCCGCCGATGGAGGGCTGCCTGAAATGTCATAACAACATCGAGCCGATGCACCGATACAATGCCCGCGGCGATGTATTCGATAAGCTGGATGCGGGAAAGGATGCGCAGGGACTGAGCTGTACAGCATGTCACGGCGGGAATCCGGTTGCGGTGACACAGGCCGAGGCACACGTTCAGCCGCGTTTTCCAAAGGAGTGGGGCTGCAAAGGGGGGAATTGTTCGAGTGCAAATCCGCAGCGATCCAATACGCTTTTGGCAAAAGAAAGCCGCGAATTTGTGAGATTTATCAATCCCGGTGATTTTCGCGTTATCCAGCAGTCGTGCGGCGAATGTCATTCGGACGAGAACCGCGCCGCTTCCCGAAGCATGATGGCCCACGGCGCGCTGTTGTGGGGTGCAGCCCTGTACAACAACGGCGGTTACCCGATAAAGGACAACCGGTTCGGCGAAAGTTATAACGAGGACGGGCAGCCGCAGGTACTTTTTCAGCTGCCGGCTCCGTCTCGCGAAGACGAAGCGTTCAAGGGTTACGTGCCTTTTTTGAATCCGCTGGCGCGATGGGAGATCTCGCAGCCGGGCAACATACTTCGGGTCTTCGAGCGAGGCGGAAAACGGCGGCTCGAAGTCGGACTGCCCGACCGTGAAGAAGAACCCGGGAAACCAGATAAAGGTCTTAGTCCACGAGGGCTCGGGACAAATAACCGCACCGATCCTGTTTTTTTAGGTATCCAGAAAACGCGGCTTCTCGACCCGACGCTCAATTTTCTCGGCACCAACGATCATCCGGGTGACTATCGCTCGGCCGGATGTACGTCGTGTCATGTCGTCTATGCGAACGACCGCAGTGCCGTCTCGTCAGGGCCGTATGCCGAGGCCGGCAATCAGGGGATGTCGCGCTCGGCGGACAAGAGCATTCCAAAAAGCGTTCCTGGGCACCCGATCAAACATCAATTCACTTCCCAGATCCCGACCTCGCAATGTATGACGTGTCATATGCACCCAGGCACGAATATGGTTGCGACCTATCTAGGGCAGACGTGGTGGGACAACGAATCAGACGGCAGCTCGATGTATCCTTCGACGGGCCAGATCGATCCCAGTCAGGCTGACGAGGCGCGCAAGCTCGACCTCAATCCTGAAGGATCGAGCGTCCGCGGTCTGTGGTCGGACCCGGCGTTTTTGCAGAAGTCCGGCTCGCCCGAATTCAACAGCTCGCTGAAACGTGTTCAATTCGGCGATTCGCACGGACATGGCTGTTTGCGCTCCTGCCGCTTCCGGGGCCGCCGCA
>JBDTMQ010000196.1:0-6181 GCA_039934155.1 Acidobacteriota bacterium
AACGTTTTGCTGCTCGACGAGCCGACAAATGATCTTGACGTAAACACGATGCGGGCGCTCGAGGAGGCGCTCGAAAACTTTGCCGGCTGTGCTGTTGTCATCAGCCACGACCGCTGGTTTCTCGACCGCGTCGCTACACACATTCTCGCTTTTGAAGGGGATTCGCATGTTGAATACTTTGACGGGAACTACAGCGAATACGAAAAAGACCGAAAATCACGGCTTGGCGTTGAATCTGATCAGCCACATCGGATAAAATATCGTAGTCTGACCAGGGCCTGACCGCCGATCGTTCTCAATGAAAATATCACCGAAAGAAATAGCAGCACTGCTTGCTATTGCAGTTCTTTTGTCAGCAGCCTCATGTCGGCCGGCCGATCAAGGTGATTCGACTGCCTCGGGCACCGAACCTTCGACCCCGGTAGCCGCGGTTGACAAGGCACCGACCGCCACGCCGACGCCGCCATTTCCAAACCTTCAGGCGGAATTACTCGACGCGCGATTTAAGACCTCGACCTCACCACTCGCAAATTTCGATTTCAAGAATTACGAGTACCCGCTGCCGCGCGGCTGGCAAAATCCGGATGGCAGCGATCTGACGCTGATTAATGGCCGCGTCCAGCCCGTGTCGGTCGATACCGATCTCGGCATGGATCCGGATGAGATCGCCGACCGGCGTTCCCGCCGGCGGATCGGTATGTCATATGTGACGACCCGATTCGTCGATCTCACCGCTGACGGCCAGGATGAGGCTGTCGTTATCTTAAAGGTCGAGACCACGGGCGCCGCGATCCCACAGCTTGTATATGTTTACGAATGGCGGGACAACCAGCCAGAGCTGATCTGGAATTTTCGCACCGGCGATCGCGCTGACGGTGGGCTCAAGGACATTCGGATCGAGAACGGCCATGTCATCGTCGAACTCTACGGCCAGGACCGATTTGTGCTCGGCGAAACTGAAACCGGCAAGATCACAGGCGACGAGGAACAACTCTGCTGTCCGATATATTTTACCCGCAGCTTTTATAAACAGGCCGGCCCGGCCTTTGTGCTTGATGGCAAACGCCTTACTTTTTCGCTGGAAGAACCGCAAACCGCTCCGCTTGAGAATCTCGGCGATATAGTGAACGCCAAGGAAAGGTCGAAAAGAACGCAGGTCGCTACAGACCGGTAAAACCGCCGCTGCCATGACCGTACAGATCTAAAACACTTCTCTACTTTACAATATAAAGTACTTGACATTGCGGACCAACTGGAATATATTCACAGACGATATGGCACGAACCCTCGCAAAAGCCGATACAGCCTCCCGCGATAAAGAGCCGATAGATCTCGGCGATCACGCGGCTGACAATCTGCGATTCATTCGCGAGACGATGGAGCGAGCGACCCATTTTACAGGTGTGCCGGGCTGGGGCGGGATGTTGATGGGCGCGACGGCGATCGCGGCGGCATTTCAGGCAAACTATCAGGCCGATCGGCGTGACTGGCTGCTCGTATGGCTGATCGAGGCGGCGCTTGCGTTTGCTATAGGCGTCGTAACAATGTGGCAGAAATCAAAATTCGTGGCGCAGCCGATCAGTTCCGCCGTGGGGCGGAAGTTCGTAAACGGGTTTGCTCCGCCCTTGATTGCCGGTGCCATCGTTACGCTGGGGCTGTGGCGTTACGATCAATACGAGATAATGGCACCGGTCTGGATGGTCCTTTATGGTGCGGCTGTCATTTGCGGCGGAGCGTTTTCTGTCCGCGTCGTGCCGGTCATGGGCTGGATCTTTATGGCGCTCGGCGGAGCAGCGTTCATATTACCGGCAGCGAACGGCAATTTGATGATGGGGCTGAGCTTCGGGCTTTTACATATTGTTTTTGGCGCGATCATCGCTCGAAAATACGGCGGTTAAGGGAACGCGGACGCCCTCGTCCGCAGCGAATGCGAATCGTTCGAAACCCCTATTCGCCGTGCCAGCTCATTGCGGACGAGGGCGTCCGCGTTCCAACGTTCTATGGCAAAGAATCTGGCAATAAAAAAGCAAGGCGGCGTTCATGCGCTGAGGGTCGAGAAGGCCGCGGGTAATGTCTCGACCTATCTCGACAAGTTGATCCACGAGCGCATGCGGCTTGGGATCATCAGCGCGCTCGCGGCGAATGAAAAGCTCAGTTTCGGCGACCTGAAAGATCTGTTAAAAACGACCGACGGCAACATCAGCGTCCATGCCCGCAAGCTCGAAGAGGCCGGTTATGTAACGATGAAAAAATCATTCAGAGGGCGGGTCCCGCTGACCGAGTATTCGATCACAAAGGACGGCAAGAAAGCGTTGGAGCGGTACCTCGACCATATGGAAGCTTTGATACGTGCAATGAAAAATGCTTAGAGGGCGCGATCTATCGCGTCGGCGCGACAGGCTGAAGCTTGCACTCTGAACGGAGGATAATATGGGCGTTCTAATGGTGTTGTTGACGATCGGTGGTTTGATTGGTGCGGCTCTGCTGTTCGCGATCGCCTGGCTGAACGAAAGTACGTGGCTGAAGAAATTTGTACTCGGCGGTGTCGCGATCTGGTTTGCGTTTTATATTGCGATGCTTCTCGGGGCTTCGTTGCTGAGCGAAGAGCGTCTGATCGAGATCGGTGACATCGATGGTAAGGCATTCTGCGGCTTTTATTTGGACTGCCATCTGCACGCGGCGGTCACCGATGTTCGCAAAGCAAAAACAATTGGGAATAAAACGGCGAATGGCGAGTTTTATCTCGTGAGTGTAAAAGTGTTTAGCGACGCAAAGGCTGCGACGCTCGGCCTGCTCACTGTGCATGCCCACGTTGTCGACGCCGCTGGCCTCACTTACACTCGTGACGAAATGGCCGAAGCACAGCTCACGCCGCAGCCGGAGTTCGAACAAACGATCGGGCCGGGCGAGAGCTTCAAAAAAGAGATCGTCTTTGACTTGCCCAACGGCGTCGAACTGCCGAGACTCGACGTCCGCGAAGGTTACGGCATCGACCATGTGATAGAGAGTTTTTTGATCGGCGACGAAGACAGCGTCTTTCATAAACGTGCGTTTTTCAAAATTTCGGAACGAACCGACATCGCTGGCGTTGAATAGGCTGATCGGCTTGTGATGCAGAAAAATTGTAGGCTGGCTGCCAGCGCAAGCGTAGGCTGGCTGCCAGCGCAAGAATAAGATGACAGACAGAACCAAAACCGGACTCGATATCCTAAGAACGGCGGCCGTAATGGGCCTGCTCGGCAACATCCTGCTGAGGCAGACACCCTGGGGACTGAACGCTTTCCTTTTTGTTTCGGTGTTTGCTGCGGCGCTGATAGTGGTTACATTTCGACGACGGCCTGAGCTTGTTTCGGCAAACTTTATTTCGCTTGTTGCGGCGATCAGCTTTTTCGGATCGATGTTCCTTTTTCGCGATTCGATCGAGCTTCGCGTCTTTGACACGATCGCGATCATCATTTTGATGGGCGTCTTAATACTGCCGAATTTTGGCGTAAATGCGCGGATCGGCGGCGTTATTCACTACGCCGGCGGGTTTTTGTGGTCTGCCCTCAACTCTTTGTTTGCGCCGTTCTTGGTGATCGGCGCCGATATCGAATGGAACAACTTGAGCGGCGGCCGGTATCGCAGCTATCTGTTTTCGGTGCTGCGAGGCGTAGCGATCGCTTTGCCGCTGGTGTTGATCTTTGGAGCCCTTTTATCCGCCGCCGATGCCGCTTTCGAAGGGCTGGTCAATCGCGTCGTTAATTTTGATCTCGTAAATGTGATCTCGCATGTGATGCTGACATCTTTGTTCGCATGGCTGACGGCCGGTTACCTGCGCGGCGGGCTCGTCGTGCCGATTGCGGCAAAAGAGAAGGCGAAAGATGTGTCATCTCCGATCCCTTCTTCGTCTGAGATGGTGTCGGCCGCTGACCCAAGCTTTGTTCAAAAAGTAAAAGATGAGCCGTCCGAATACGAGGTCTCGCTGCCCAATAATGCTACTATTCTCGAACACATAAACCGCAGCGACCCGCCCAACCAGGTCGAGCCGGCGGCCGAAAAGAAACGCGACTGGCAGAATTTTGAAAACACATCATTTCCTCGCGCTTTCACTCTCGGGTCGGTCGAGGCCGTTATTATTCTGGGCCTGATCGATATTTTGTTTCTCAGTTTCGTGATCATTCAGGTCCCTTATCTTTTCGGCGGCTTCGACCTCGTGCAAAACACGCCCGACCTTAAGCTGGCGGATTACGCCCGCCGCGGATTTGGCGAACTCGTTGCTGTAGCCGCTCTCGTCCTGCCGGTGCTGCTTTCGACACATTGGCTGCTTCGCCGTGATCGCAAGGTCAACGAAAAGATCTATCGCGTTTTGGCGGGAATACAGATCGCGCTCTTGTTCGTAATTATGGCGTCGGCTGTCCAGTGGCTATTGCTGCTGACCGGCGAATTTGGCTATGGATTGACGACCGTTCGCTTTTATCCGATGGTGGTCATGATATGGCTCGCGGTCGTCTTTATATGGTTCGCACTGACGGTGTTGCGCGGTGCTCGTAATCATTTTGCATGGGGCGCGCTCTGGGCGGCGATCGTGATACTCGGCGCGACAAATCTTATGAATCCGGACGCCTTTATTGCTCGCGCAAATCTGGAGCTTGCACAGCATGGCCGGGATTTTGATGCATTTTATAATACTGCGCTTAGCGACGATGCCGTGCCGATCATTGTCAACTCGATGTCCTCTTTGGGCGGAGAAGACCAGTATCGAATTGTGAACATGCTTTCGATACGCTATTGCCGCAAATTGTCTGAGGCCGACATTCGCAGCTGGAACTTTTCTCGAGCTGCGAGCGGTGAGGCGTTAAATGTCGTACAGCCTTTTGTTGAAAGCCGCGGCGGCTGTGAAAAGTTTTGGACGAATTATGAAGATTAGCCAGCCGGATCAGCTTCATTGAAGGTTAAAACACTACGGTCGATTACGAAACCTGATTCAAGCACTGACATTTTGGCTAGGTGTTAGACTATTTCTGTGAGCCGCGATCTCGTCCGCGAATACATCTCTTATTTACGCGTCGAAAAAGGACTGGCGAAAAATTCGCTGGAGTCTTATTCACGCGATCTCTCTCGATTAAAGGCTTGGGCTGAAAAGAACCGTTTTGATCTTAAGGACCTGACCCGCAACGAGTTGCGGGAATGGCTGATCGATTTGAGCAGGACAAAGCCTTCTGAGAATTCGAAACGCCGTCTGATCAGCGCGATGCGCGGATTTTATAAGTTCCTGATGATCGACGGCCATATTCAAAACAGTCCGGCCGAGCACCTGGATACGCCGCGAAAAGGCTTTTATCTTCCTAAGTTTCTTAACCAAACCGAGATCGATCTGCTGCTTTCTGCACCCGATGTTTCCACCGAAACAGGTCTTCGCGATCGCGCCATTCTTGAATTAATGTATGCCTGCGGGCTGCGCGTGTCTGAGGCCGTAAATGTCCAGATGCGCGATATGGACCTCGACACAGGCATCCTCACAACTACCGGAAAAGGCAGCAAAACACGGCGTGTTCCGATCGGATCGAGCGCGATCGAGTGGCTCGGGAAATATATTTCGGCACGGCGGCGAAAAGAAGGCATCGACACCGAGAATTTGTTTTTAACGCCGTCGGGACGCCCGATCACACGCCAAACTATCCATTTGTTTATAAAGACTTACGCGAAAACATGCGGTCTCGAAGGCGTTTCGGCCCACACGCTCAGGCATTCCTTTGCGACCCATCTCGTACAGAATAGTGCCGATATCCGGACGGTCCAGCAAATGCTTGGTCATGCCGACATCTCGACCACTCAGATCTACACCCATATGACCGATGCGCACCTCAAAAGGTCTTACGAGCGGTTTCACCCGCGGGCAAAAGACAAATAAGCCGCTGAAAGGCCGCTATCGCCGCTTGCAACTTAGACCCTTCTTCGGTAATATTGGAAATTTGCTAATTGGCTCAAAAAGCCGGTCAGCGCGTCATTGAATTACTGCAAGGGTGGTCGAGTGGTTAATGGCACCGGGCTGTAAACCCGGCCGGCGAAAGCCGTACGTAGGTTCGAATCCTACCCCTTGCACCATTTTTGAGATCTCAGATTTGAAATTGAAGTTTCAAACGGGCGGGAGTAGCTCAGTTGGTAGAGCGTCAGCCTTCCAAGCTGAATGTCGCGAGTT
>JBDTMQ010000197.1:0-8825 GCA_039934155.1 Acidobacteriota bacterium
GTCCGGCACGGCGCGGCGCTGAACCATGTATGGCTTCGAACATTGCCACCTTTTCACCAATATTTGACGAGCCGGCAAGCCCGACCGATCCCGCTATTTGAGCCGCGACATCAGATAGAACATCGCCATACAGATTCGGCATTACTACAATATCAAAATTCTCGGGCGTGTCGGCAAGCTTTGCAGCACCGATATCGACGATCCAGTGGTCGGCTTCGATCCCGGGATATTCCGGAGCTATCTGATCAAAGACTCTATGAAAAAGCCCGTCCGTCCGCTTCATTATATTGTCTTTGATAAAACATGTGACCTTTTTACGACCGAATTTTTTTGCGTACTCAAACGCGTATCGAACTATCTTTTCCGACCCGGGCCTGGATATCAGCTTAAGACATTCTTCGACCTGGTCGGTCTGGCGGTATTCGATCCCGGCGTAGGTGTCTTCTTCGTTTTCGCGGACGATAACGACATCCATAACCGGATGTTTGGTATCAACAAATGGATGATAGGAAACACATGGCCGGATGTTCGCATATAGCCCCAGCGTTTTACGGACGGCGACATTCAGCGAGCTATACCCGCCGCCCTGGGGCGTAGTGATAGGCGCTTTCAAAAATACTTTGGTCCGCCGTAGCGAATCCCACGATTCCGGGGCGATCCCGGCAGCATTTCCGCTCAGATAGACCTTCTCGCCGATCTCGATCGTCTCGATCTCGATGCGGGCCCCAGCTTCTTTTAGAATGTGCAGCGTCGCGTCCATTATTTCGGGACCGATGCCGTCGCCGTGTGCAACTGTAATTGGAACGTTTGTCATAAGATCCGCTCAGGGGTTTAGAATATTTAAGTTTTAATCAAAAGTTCGAAACAACGATTTTAGCCGAATAGTAATCAACTATCAATGAACGGGCGCTTCGTCGGCATTTAATCCGGGGCCGTTTAGAGATACAATTTAGATACTTTCGACAAATCGAAAACCAGGTCCGGTTTTGTACGGGCGATTCGCCGCGATCATCCGGATATTGACCTCAAAAGTATGGCGAAAGTTAGGCAATTCATAAAATACTCGATATTACTTGTTCTCGCCTTTTTGACGATCCAAGCGACCGTTGCGGCCCAAAGTCCGCAAATGCGTCGCATTCAGGACCGCCTTCGACGTTCGGCCGAGGCCGAGCGTGAACGCGCTCGCCGACGGACGATGGAAAACGATCCGTCGATACCAAAACCTCCGAAGGCCGCGGTAATGAATGTCGACGTTCGCATCGCTGTCACGACAGTCGAGTACCCGACATTCTCAGAAGCAGAACAGAATCGGGTGGAGAAGATCGCTGACGGGGACACGGTTTGGCTTTACGCTAAATTTAACGGGAAAGCCGGCGACTACACACATAATATCGTCGACGCTGACAATCCGGGCCGCGTCCGGCATCTGCTCTACTTCGAGGTCGGCCCCCAGGGCGACGTAACGACCATTAGCCGTTACGTGATCGAATTGACCAAGCAGGAACTCGAAAGCCCGGAGCTGAAAATAAACCTTTCTCCGGGCTCGATGTGGCAGAAGAGATCGCTTCCGGTATTGCTTGTCGCGGCTTCGAAAGGAAGGCCCGGACTCTGGACCGACGAGGTCCGGTTAACAAATACGATAGTTGTGCCTCGCGGACAGAATGAGAACCTCGCCAAAACCGATCTCGTGCTGGATCTCGCCGGCGGAGCCGACAAATACCGGTTGATCGCCGAAAACTACGATTCGGTATGGCTGCGGGGTACGACAGACCCGCGAATGTTACCGATCGGCGGAACCCTGAACAGTGACCCTATCCGAAAGTTGATCACGGCCAAACTTCGCACCGAAGGAATTCAGCCGACGCGTCTTTATTTTGCCGGCGACAGCTGGACCGAATATGCCACCTTTACGCCTTCGGCGCGGCGCGGCCGAACAGCCCATGCGGTGTTTACATATAAAAAGCTGCAAAAGTGCTATTACGGCGTAGCCCGAGCGGATGAAACGTTCGATCAAATGTCCGGTAAATTTAAAGACACCGCAATAACCCTGACGAAAGACTATTCAGTTGCTTGTGCTCCCTAAGATCGATTTGAATCGATACCTGCTGCTAGCGCAAAGTCGTGTTCGGTTAGTCCGCCGCGGTCGTGGGTCGTTAACTCCAATTCAGCGTATCCCCAGCCAAACTTAATGTCGGGATGATGATCGGCCGCTTCGGCAAGCTCTCCGACGCGGTTTACAAATGCCAGACTCTCGGCAAAATTGCCGAACTCGTACCGCTTTTTAAGCCATCCGTTATCGACCTGCCATCCGTCGAGAGACCTAAGTCTTTCGGCCGCCTCTTCGCTCGTTAGTTTTTTACGTTCCATTCGTTTTTTTGCTCCCTGAATTAAGCTATACTTTAATATTTAAACGTTACTAGAGACGGTATATTCCGTCATTCGTTCAATGCGCTTTATTTCGATATTATTTCTAATATTGGCTGGGTTGTTCGGTGCTTCGTGTGGGCCGGGCGACCAGCCGGCGACGCCGCTCGAAACCTTTAAGACATACACCAAGGCAATAAAACAAAAAGACACGACGACGATGAAGCTTTTGCTTTCCGCTGATTCGATAAAAATGCTCGAACAGGAAGCCAAGGCCCAGAATATTTCTCTGGATGACGTCGTCAAGCGTGAGACCCTGTTCAATGAAAACCAGACATCGGTCGAATTCAGGAACGAGAAGATCGATGGCGGTCGCGCGACCCTTGAGGTAAAGAACTCGTTCGGAACTTTCGAGACAGTTCCATTTGTTTTCGAAGAGGGCGAATGGAAGATCGATAAAAAAGGTTTTGCCGACCGGTTGATCGAGGACATCGAGCAAGAAAATAACCAGCAGCTGGATTCCGTGATCGATCAAAGCCGTTAATCCGGGTTGAGAGTCGGGCAGGATTCGCCGAGCACAACTGCATCTTAATATTCGAGGAGTATCTGGTGTCGATCATTAAACCCTTCCGCGCACTTCGCCCGGTGCCGGAAAAAGCTAAAAGCGTTTCATGCATGCCGTACGACGTGACGGCTGAGGCAGAAGCGCGAACCTTTATCGGCCAAAACCCCGAGAGTTTTCTTCGGGTTACCCGGCCCGAGGCAGATCTGGACGATCCGACCGAACCGGCTGCACGTGAGAAAGCCCTTCAAAACCTCGACAGCTTTACAAAGAACGGCAGCCTTGTATCCGACGCCGTGCCGTCGGTCTATGTTTATCGTCTGACCACCAGCACGCATACTCAAACAGGTGTTGTTGCCTGCTGCTCACTTGATGAGTACGAGAATGGGTTGATCAAAAAGCACGAGAAAACGCGCCCCGATAAGGTCACAGACCGCACACTGCACATGCTCACGCTGCGTGCACAGACCGGGCTGATATTGCTCGCCTTTCGCGATACCGAACGTATCAAAGACCTGGTCGCTGAGACCTGTCAGACTGAGCCGCTCTACGACTTTATCTGCAGCGGTGGTGTCGGTCATACCGTCTGGCAGGCCGATCAACCGGCGGAGTTTGCTGACGCGTTTCGCGAAGTTCAGGCACTATACGTTGCCGACGGTCATCACCGTCTGGAAAGCGCCGAAAAGGCGCGTATTGAGCTTAGGCAGTCGAATCCGGAACATACGGGCGAGGAGGACTATAACTACGTTCTCGCCGGCATTTTTCCGGCCAGCGAGCTTAAGATCCTAGCCTATAACCGAATTGTTCACGATCTGAACGGACTTGATACGGGTTCGTTTCTTGAAAGGGTTGCCGAGAATTTTATTGTTGCCGAAGTTGACGGCGATAGCGGCCCGCTCGAACACGGAATGTTCGGCGCATATCTCGACGGCCGTTGGCATAGGTTGAGATTCGCGGTAAATTTTGTGCGTCAGCCCGACCCGATCGAAAATCTCGATGTCAGCATTCTTCAGAATTACATTCTCAAACCCATCCTCGGTATCGGCGATCCACGAACGGACGAGCGTATCGGATTTGTAGGCGGTGCCCGCGGTCGCCGTGAGCTCGAGCGATTGGTGGATGCCGGGGAGGCCAGAGTTGCGTTCGAGTTATATCCGACGACCATGAGCGACCTGCTCACTGTTTCTGATGCCGGTGAGATCATGCCTCCCAAATCTACCTGGTTTGAGCCCAAGCTGAAGGACGGTCTTTTTGTACACAAGATCTGATCTATGTCACAAATCCCACTCTCGGACCTTCGCCGTGAGTTCTCATCAAAAGTTCTCAGCCGGGCCACGGTAGCTGCTGATCCCTTCATTCAGTTCGGCAGCTGGCTGGACGAGGCTCTTTCGTCATCGATCCTCGATGCGAATGCGATGCTTGTGGCAACGGCCGACGGTCGCGGACGTCCGTCAGCCCGGATCGTTCTTTTGAAAAGTTTCGACGCTTCGGGCTTCACCTTTTTCACGAACTATGAAAGCCGAAAGGGCCGTGATCTCGAGGTCAACCCAAATGTTGCGCTCCACTTTTTCTGGCCCGAACTCGAACGGCAGGTCGGGATAACCGGCATTGCAGAAAAGATATCGCATTCGGAGTCTGAAGAATATTTCAATTCGCGTCCACTTGAAAGCCGGCTGGGCGCGTGGGCGTCGGACCAGAGCCGGCCAATACCTTCGCGTGACCATTTGGTCGAAAAGCTTGAGAAAATACGCGAGGAATTTCCGGGCGGCAATGTTCCGCTGCCGCCTTACTGGGGCGGCTACCGCGTAACTCCCGATAGATTTGAGTTTTGGCAGGGCGGGGCGAGCCGCCTGCATGACCGGATAATTTATACGCTTGAAGACGGCAGATGGACGATCGGAAGGATTGCGCCTTAGGCAGCCGATCCGCTCCTTGACCCTTACGATGATCGAAACTGAACGGCTGATATTCCGCAAGTTTACCAGTGAGGATCTTCCGCTCTTGATCGCACAACGATCGGATCCGGATGTTAACCGGTATCTCGGCGGACAAGAGCTGCAAAATCCCATTGCTCTCGCACAGCGCGTCAAATTCTATATTTCGTGTTACGAAAAATACGGGTTTGGAATGTGTGTCATGATCTGGCGGCCAACGGGTGAGATAATAGGTTCGGCCGGTATTCAACCGCTTTACGGCACGAATGATATCGAGGTCGGATACAGCATGACCAAGGATTTTTGGGGACGCGGCATTGGGACCGAAGCTGCGCGCGGATGGCTGAAATTCGGATTTACAGAGACGGGTCTGGAGAAGATCGTTGCGGTCGCGCATCTCGAAAATACAGCGTCGCGCCGCATCATGGAAAAACTCGGGATGACTTATAAGAAAACAGAGTATCATTACAACGCCGATTGTGCTTTCTATTCCATTACCCGCAACGAGTTTTTGAATACGGCTAATGACACGACCCAATTACCCTAAATTAGTTCTTGCGGTTCTATTCAGCATTTACTTTTTGTCGATCGCATATGATCCGCTTGAGGGCAGCTTTCTCGACATGGTCGACCTGCCGATCCACGAGACCGGGCATCTCTTATTCAGGCTGTTAGGCGAATTTATGGGCATCGCCGGCGGGTCGCTTTTTCAGATCATCGTTCCCGCCGTTTTTGTCGGTTATTTTGTGTGGCAGCGAAAATATTATTCTGCGGCGATCGTACTTTTTTGGGTCGGACAGAGTATTTTGAATGTTTTTGTATATGCCCGCGACGCTGTCGTTATGCAGCTGATACTGACGAGCGGACTTACTGGCAGCGAAGGCAGTTTTCACGATTGGAACTACCTTTTGACCGCAACAGGTTTGATCGACTCGGTAAAATCGGTATCCGGAATTATTCGCGCGGTCGGAACTTTGGTTATAATTGCATCAGTTGTCTTTTCTACATATTTCTCGTTTGTCGATCACCCGTCAGAAAATGAGATATGAATGTGACGTTGATAACGGGCGCCTCCAGCGGAATAGGCGAGGCATTTGCGCGACGTCTCGCGGCCGAAAAGCATTCGCTGATGCTCGTTGCCCGGTCTGAGGAAAAACTCAGAAAGCTCAGCGACAGCCTGTCGAGACAGTACGGGGTCGCTGTCGGCTATTCCGCCGCTGATCTTACGTCGCCCGACGCGATCACGCAGATAGAAAATGCTCTGTCGTCAAAGAGTTTTGAGGTCGACTGGTTGATAAACAACGCCGGATTTGGATCGGCCGGTGATTTTGCACGCCTCGATCTTGACGCCGAACTGAAGATGATCAAATTGAATATTTCGTCACTTGTTTCGCTCACCCACCACTTTATTTTGGGTATGAGAACTCGCCGGTCGGGAACGATCATTAATGTCTCGTCTGCCGCGGCATTTCAACCCGTTCCGTTCATGGCGACATATGCGGCGACAAAAGCGTTTGTCAGCTCGTTCAGCGAGGCGATCGCCGAAGAGAACCGGCCGTTCGGCATTCGTGTTCTTGCATTGTGTCCGGGGCCGACCGAAACAAATTTCTTTATCGCCTCAAAGATCGACGATCCGATCCAGATCAAAGGCGTTCAGACGTCAGACGCGGTGGTAGATGCGGCGTTAAAAGCAGTTAGGACCGGCCGCATGAAAATAGTTTCTGGTTGGGCAAATTACGCGGGCGCGGTCCTAGGAACGTTTGTCCCGAGTTCGATATCGACACGAATAATGGGCCGTGCACTGCGGCAGCGGTTTCAAAAAGACGCATGAGATTTACAGTATTAGGCAGCGGTTCGACCGGTAACGCGGTGCTGATCTCGACCGAGCGGACGAACGTCTTGGTCGATGCCGGGCTGAGCGCCCGCGAGATCATTAGGCGATTGGCATTGGTGGGACTCGATTGCAGCGATCTGGACGCCGTTCTGATCACACATGAACACAGCGATCACGCTGCCGGCCTGCGTGTTTTGTTACGCTCTGTCCGCTGCCGTGTCTATGTTTCGAAAGCGACCGAAGATGCTTTCTACAGCACCCGAAAAGGCGATTCCAATGGTGAGGGAGAATCATCCAAAAGGCGTGAAGCGCTTCGCGACCGTGTCGAAGAGATCGAATCGAGCCGTGAATTTACGATCGGCGAGATAGATTTTGAGCCGTTCAGTGTGCCGCACGATGCGGCCGACAACTTCGGCTTTGTCGCCCGACACGCCGGTGTAAGAGTTGCTACTTTGATGGATTTTGGATGCTTTACGCCGCTGATCAGGGAAAAGCTCAAGGCCTGCGACGCGATAGTTGTTGAATCAAATCACAGCCGCGACATGTTGCGGGCGTGCCCGGTTTATACATGGGACCTTAAACAAAGGATCGCATCAAGGTCGGGTCACCTGTCGAACGAGGATCTGGCCGACTGGATCGAAAAAGACTTTGACGGCTCGGCTCGCCATCTCGTTCTCGCTCACCTTTCACAGCGGGCCAACGAACCGCATCTTGCCCGCCTGACCGCCGAAACCGCTCTTCGAATGCGGGCGCCGCTATTCGCTGCCGAGACCGCCGTCCATCTCTCATCTCATCGAGAACCGACCGATTGGATCAGATTCTAGCTTTGACCCTGGCCGCTTTTCGGGCTGACCATGCAGCGATAAGCGCGACGGGCAAGCCCACCAAAATGGCGTGACCGATAATGCCGTTAAGCGTCGGTTTGAGGGAAAATGTGGGCCAGCGACCAATGGCCGAGAAAGGGATGACGACGCACTGCATAAAAAAATGACAGCCGATCCCGTAAATGATTCCCGAAACGACAGGATGTCGCAGCACGAGCGGGAAAATTCGCGTTAACAAAAAGTAAACGGCAGCGATGCTGAACGCCACAGTGTAATGCAGGAAAAGTCCCAGGACCCATGTGTTCCATCCGCCGCCGCGTGCCGCTTCGAGACCTAGTAAACCGGCCGCCACGCTCTGAAAGACGGGCTGAACTCCTATGCCCAAATACCATCCAAAAAACAGCAGGGCATCGAACATGTCCATTATACCGATCGCCAAGCCGCCGAGCACGATCGTGTCAATGGGCCGTGCAGATAATTTCGCACTCTCTTTGACCATTTGAATTTATGCTGCCTGACGAAGGTCGCCGTCAACTAATTCCTGGACCGCCCGAGCCAGGTCGGCCGCGTCGACAGGTTTTGGAATATGCATTTGAAAGCGCGAGTTAAGGGCCGCCCAACCCAGGATCGCGTTCAGCGGTCCCGTGCGATTTTCGTCCAATGCTATAAGGCCGCCTTGCCGTCGGACGCAATCGGAATACAGTCGTCGATCACGACCCCGCGAAACGTTCTGCGGTGGAGCGGACACGGCCCGTGCTCTCGAAGTGCCGCAAAATGCTCACGCGTTCCATAACCGACATGCCGCCTAAAGCCGAATTCCGGATAGGCCGCATCATATTCCGTCATCAATTCATCACGAAAGGTCTTTGCAATTACCGACGCGGCCGCTATCGAAGCCGAGATACTGTCGCCCTTGATGATCGATCGCTGGGGCAGGCTCAATGAATGAAGGCGAACCGCATCGATCAACAAAAGGTCAGCCGCGGGCGAGAGCATTCCGATCGCAGAGATCATCGCCCGCTTTGTTGCTTCCAGAATGTTTATAAGATCGATCTCGTCGGCCTCGACCTGCCCGACGGCGTATGCAATGGCTGTTTCTTTCAATTCAGCGGCGATGTCTGAACGCCGGGCCGCCGTTAGCTTTTTTGAATCATTTAAACCTTTCGGCAACTCCCGTCCCGGATCGAGTATACAGGCCGCTGCGACCACAGGACCCGCGAGGCATCCGCGGCCGACCTCGTCCACGCCGGCGATCGATTGAAAACCTTCGCTCCGAGCCTGTATTTCAAAATCAAGGCAGATTCCCG
>JBDTMQ010000198.1:0-3567 GCA_039934155.1 Acidobacteriota bacterium
CGGGAACTGCCAGCAAGCCTCGCATGCCGCGTTCGGCTGACTCAATGACCGGCCGGAAATATTCCGAGCGATGGCTGACTTCCATAACGCTCATTCCGAGGCCGTTCAGCGACAGCATGTCATGCTGGGCCTGTCGCAAAACCGGTTCGGGCAGGATAGCCGGCCCGGCGCTGAAGTTGAATATTCTTGTAGTCACGGTGTCTGCACTTACTTAAAATCGAGTTTTCAGTTTACGATATCACACGGCCAAATTACCGGTTGAATTTGCCGATTTACAGCTGCCGCTGGTACAAGTTTGACGGTGAATTGGGGTAGAATAGACGAAAAACGATAAACTCTTCGCGGGTTGTGGGCATCTTAGGAGCGTTTCTGCGGTTTATAGCAGCTTTCGGAGGACCTTAATGTTAAGAAAAAAATATTTTAGCGTGTTATTAGCGGCCGCCCTGACGGTTTTTTCGGGTGTTGCGGTGCTGGCCCAGTCGTCGCCGGTCAGAGGTGAGGTAAAGATCAAAAAAGCGGACGGAACGCTTGCTCCGGCTCCGGATGTCTTAGTGGAAGCGTATAGAACGGATATCGACCGAGGCATGATGCCGTCGGCAAAAACCAATAAGCGTGGTGAATTCACATTCGTAGGGTTTCCGCTTGGCCAGATGTTTGCACTCGCGGTCAGCGGCGCCGGTGTTGGGCCGAAGATCGAGCCCAATGTGAAGGCCGGCCGCGAGAACATTGTCATCGTCGTGGATGAAGGCGACGGCAGAAAACTGACCGAAGCCGAGGTTCGGCAGGTCGTTTCGGAAGCAGCATCAGCACCGCCGGGCGGGCTTAGCGAGGCCCAGAAGAAACAGCAGGCTGAATTCGAAAAGAAAAATACTGAGATCAAGTCTAAGAACGCCAAGCTTCAGGCCGACGACGAATCTGCGAAAAAAGCGTATCTCGACGGCCGCTCGGCACTCGAAGCCAAAAATTACGATCTTGCAATAACAAAATTTGACGAGGGGATAAATGCGGTACCCGATTATGTGGGCAGCACGCCTGTGCTGTTAGCAGGTAAGGTTTTGGCGCTCAAGGGCCGAGGTTTCGGATTATACGTTCAGGGTGCAGGTACGGCCGATGTTGCCGCTCGCATTGAAAAGTATAATCTCGCGAAAAAGGAATATTCAGATGCGATCGCGGCATATAATCAGGCGGTCGATATCGTAAAAAAAGCTCCTGCGGCGACCGACCCGAAAGACCAGGCCGGCCGAAAGGCGATAATGAACGATCTATATTTGAACGTTATCGAAGTTCACCGTTTGATGGCTGTCGGTCAGGTCGATACGTCACGAACTGCAGAGGCTGAAACCGTTATAAACGAATACCTCGCGTTTGAGTCTGATCCGGTCAAGAAGGCCACGGCACGGCAGACATTGGGTGACATAATGCGGGCCGGCGGTGAATTTGACAAGGCGATCGCTGCATATCGTGGTGTTTTGCTCGATACCCCAGACAACAAGGAGGTCATGGCATCGCTTGGTTTATCACTGGTCGCTCTCGGTACATCGGTCGAGCCGGCGAATCGCGAACAGCTTCAGGAAGGTCTGAACTATATGCAGAAGTACGCCGATACGGTGCAGATACTTTCGACGGATTCGCGTCAGGTCCAGGAATTCAAGCAGAGTGTAAAGGATACCGTCGAGTATCTGAAGACAGAACAGAACCTAAAGGCCCAGCCGACGAAGGCAGCGCCAAAGCGTAAGACTTAAACTTTTGAAGAGGTATTGAACATGGCCGCGACTTGGAAGATCAAGAGCGGCCTTTTTTATGAATATCCAGATCCGATACTGTACCGAAGAGGATGTTCACTCGATAATTGAGCTGATGCGCAGCTTTGCCGAGTATGAAGATCTCGGCCATTATTTTGAAGTAACTCACGATCGACTTCACTCCGCGATGTTCGGAGACAATGGATTTGTCGAGGGCGTGGTTGCCGTCGACGGCGACCGGACGTTTGCCTATGCCCTCTTTTACCCCTACTTTGCAAGCTTTCGGGGCCAGGTCGGTTATTACATTGAGGATATCTATATTCACGATGAATACCGGCGGCACGGGATCGGCGAAGCCATCCTTCGTACGATAGCAAGGTTAGCGAAAAGCCGCGGTTTCGAAAGACTTGATTTTCAGGTGCTCGATTGGAACTCGCCGGCGGTGAAATTCTATGAAAAACACGGCGTAATTCGCGACGACGAGGAGCGCCATTACAAATTTATCGACGACTCGTTCAAGCGGTTAGCTGAATGATCGAGCAAAACAAAACCACATTACTGATGAACTGCGGGCTTGAAGGCCCGCATTTTTTGTCACAAAGATCCCGCCGCCGGTGTTCCTCTGTTGAAAAGCATTTCTTGCAGAATAAACACTGAATTGTTGGAGGTCTAAAAATGCAGAGGATATTAGGAATGGGATCGGTCATTATCGCCGCCGTCTTGCTGACCGCCGGATTATTTGTAACTGAAGCTCAGAATTCGATAACCGGCGAATGGAAGGCGAGCACAAGGGATCAGAAGGGTGACAAGATACAGCTATCGTTCGAACGTCGAACTGAGCGGGGCGGGCGAAATTCGCACAGTTCATCGTTCGCTTATTCCGATCTACAAGGTCTTTCCCCCGACCGTACCCAAAATGGCCAGGTCAGCTTTAAGCTTGAACGCGAGGCCGGCGTCATTGAGTGCGAAGGCTCGTTTACCAATGGTGTCGGGGCCGGAACATTTCGCTTTACGCCGAACGCCGGCTATATCGAAGCGATGCGAAGCCGCGGCTTCGATTTTGCTAAACCCAATAAGGGCAACGGGCCGAGCCAGCAGATGGACGACAGGCTGTTCTCGGCAGCGACACTAAACATCACGACCGCCCTCGCCGACGATCTGAATTCGGCAAACTTTGGCCCGCTGACCGTTGACGATCTCTTCAAAGCCGCGATCTTCAAAGTGGATTCTAAATTCATTTCCGAGATGAAGGCTTCCGGATTTCCGAACCTCGGAATGGAAGAATTGGTAAAGGCAAGAATTTTCAAGATCGATGGGGATTATGTCCGCCAGGTCAGAGATATGGGTTTCGTGAAAGAAGATTTTGAGGGAATGGTCAAATTCCGCATCTTCAAGGTAACGCCCGAGTTTCTGTCTGAACTTAAGAACGAGGGCTTTGCGGAACTGACGTCTGAAGAGGTAGTAAAATTCCGCATTTTTAATATCGACCCGGAATTCATCCGGGCCGCACGGACCGAAGAGCCGAATATTACGGTCGAACAACTCGTCCAGCGAAAGATCGGTATCAAGCGTCGGTAAGGCGCATGTTCCGGTCCTCCCGATCCTTTCCCTGACACCAACTCAGTCAACCGGCAGACGGATTACCGCAGGTCCGTCTGCCCGGGGACGGATCTTTTTAAAAATCACACTGATCTGACGAAAAGGAGTTATTATGAAGTACCTTTTGCAATACGTTCTGATAGTGATCTTTACTGCGGTATTGACTATCAACGGACAGGAACGGTCAAGCGAGGCCGTGAAACTCAACGACGCCGGTGTCGGGCTG
>JBDTMQ010000199.1:0-11371 GCA_039934155.1 Acidobacteriota bacterium
CATCCTAGGCCGCAGCGACGATACACTAAAGGTCGCGGGAAAACGCGTCGGCCCGGCCGAGGTCGAGAGCATTCTCGTATCGGATCCCGATGTCGTCGAAGCCGCCGTCATCGGCGTCCCCGATGAGACAAAAGGCACGGCAATGGTCGCTTTTGTCGTCTTACGGAACGCGGACGAGGGCCTCCGCGTTCCGTCCGTTGAAGAACTAAGATCCCTCGTCGCCCGCGATATGGGCAAGCCGCTCGCTCCGTCCAGGATCCATTTCGTCTCCGCCCTGCCAAAGACGCGAAACGCAAAAGTCATGCGTCGCGTCATCCGTTCCGCCTATTTGGGTGACGATCCAGGTGATCTTTCCGCTCTTGAGAACCCGCAGACCGTCGACGAGATAGCCCAAGCTGCAGCAGGCGCCCCCTTTCCGAATCCAGGGTGATCACGCCCGCTCCAAAACTCCTTGCTATTTGTGGGTAATGCTTATACTGTTCACGCGTATTAGCGCTTTCCTGACGTATGAGGACCTAGCCAAAATGTCAGTTACCGTAAAAAATCGACCGATCTTTGGGGTAGCGTTGGTCTTTACTCTGATCGTAGGCTCATATATTTCCACGCCAGGACAAACCGCCGACTCACCGGAAGGTCGGACACGTGATTTTTATACCTGGTATCTAAAAGCGTTGGTCAAGAAACAGGACCGGATCAGGAATAGAACCATTATTAAGTCGCACCTTTCGACCCGGTTCAGTCGCTGGCTTTACTCGAAGGCTGGCAAAAACTTAGTTTACGATGTTTTTGTCGGCAGCCCGAAAGCGGTCGACGGCACAGCCTCATTCGAGGTCGACGAGGCGTTTTTTGTCGATGATAATACCGCTGCTCTTCACATAGTGTTCGGGGATCCCCCAAACGAAGACGCTTTGAAATTACTGGTTACATTAGTCAAAGAGGGCGGTAAATGGAAGATCGACCGTGTGAACTCTATTTTTGACTGACCAGAAAACGCAACAATAAAATGGACCTATGACCAAATTATTCTTTCAGAGCAGCTTAAGCCTATTCGCTTTCACCATCTTTGTTTTTCTCGCTCCAATATCAATATCCGGGCAGACGGAGAGACTTGGGATCGTTCGGTATACAGCGCCTACGGGAATGACAAAAACTCTCAAGGACAACGTTGTGGCCTTTAGCGAGTTCAACGCAGCGACCGGAAAATACTGCATTATTACGGTTTACGGTGCGACGCCCGGCACCGGCAGTGCTCAAAGCGACTTCAAACGCGAGTGGACTAATCTGGTCATTAAGCAAATGACAACAGAGGATGCCAACCCCAAAACCGACAGTATTGAGGCCGACGGCTGGACGGTAATTTCTGCTGGCTCTTCGGTCGATTCGGGCGCGGGCAAGGCTGTGGCCTTTCTTAGCGTTATCAGCGGCACAGGTAGCACGGTTAGTATTCTGGCCGTATTCAACGATCCCGCGTACGTAAAACAGATAGACACCTTCATCGCCACGCTCGACCTCGACAAACCGACGATGGCGGCAAATACACCGATCGCATCTTCGGCGACATTCGACAGCTCGGGAAGGGTTATCGTCCCGGCTCTCACTCGTCAGCTTACGCTCTCAGATCTGGCCGGCGAATGGGGCGAAGCCACCGGGAACATCTCCACCGCGTATGTATACAGAGATTCCGGTGCCTCCGCTGGGACTGACTCGTGGCATTTCAGCAGCAAATGGACATTCAAGGCGAGCGGTACGTGGACGAACGATTTCTTCGAGGTGCGAAACGGCAAGGGGAACGCGGACGTCACCGGTGGCCCTCTCACGATCGAAGGTCGCGTGATCTTTCTTAAGCGACCCAGAAGCACCGCAAAGTACCTCATCCGCGGATGGCTGGACCTTCCTAATATGACAATCTTGAGGGTAACCGGTCCCTGGTATGACGCCCAGGAGATCCCCGCTAGGTCATTCACAGACCCGGATTACGGCTTCTCTGCTAACTGGGTGCGTAAGAAATAACAGCAGCTTTCGGGTGCCTGGGAGGTTAATTTCACTCGATCCGAGGTTTGGTAAACTAGTTGGTCCTCGGGACGATTTACCATGCCGAATTACACCACCATCTACACCGTCGGCCATGGACGGCATCCGTTCGCTGATTTTCTCGAGCTGCTCAGGAAACACGATATTCGATTCGTCTGCGACGTGCGGAGCGTGGCGCGGTCGCGATGGCCGCAGTTCAACGGTCTGGTTTTGGCGGAGCTGTTGAAAGAAAATGGAATAGGCTATGAGCATCTTCCCGAGACCGGCGGAAAGTTCAAGCCAAGGCCCGATGACCTGCAACGCGGACTGGCGAGGATAGTCGAGATCGCCGCCGAGGAAAATACGGCGATCATGTGTTCTGAGTCACAGCCGTTGTCAAAACATAAGGTCCCGCGTGCAAACTGCCATCGCGTCGGAATGCTTTCGCCGATGCTTCGCGCCGCGGGCATCAACCGCATCGTTCACATCCTGCCCAACGACGACCCGATCGAATTCGACGAATCTGCCGTCCCGTCGATCTGGTAGGGCGTCGCGCGCGTTATCCAGCATTTTACATTCCGGCGATATTCTTCATATTCTCCGCCAAAACGGACAGCAAGATCATCCTCTTCGAGCGGCCTGAAAATAAACTGCCAGATGGCCGATCCCATCAGCGCATAGACCGCAACCAGCGGAGAGCCGAGAAACAACGCGACCATCAGGCCCTGGCCAACGCCCGACACCGCCATCGGGTTTCGCACGAATCGGTACGGGCCTGAAACGACCAGCTTGTGCGCGTGGTCTAACGGCAGCGGCGTTCCTCGTCCGACTTTCGACATAATGTACGCCGCATAAACACCGATCGAACTTAGGCCAACGAACAAGATCGCCGATATCGGCTTCTGAAAAGGAAAGTGCAGATGCGAAATTCCCAGTTTACTTTCGACCGCCGTGATCAGATACGGAAGCCCGACCAGGATGATCGTCCACACTACAACGATCTGGCTAAGGGTTTTCGTCACGATCCACGACGTAGTCGAATTTTTTGCCTTGCGGAACATCGCGGTCTCGAAGGAGAGTCCGACGGCAAATACGCCGCTCCAGATCATCGCCGGGAGCATAAGTATGACACCGAGCCATCCAATGTCAGCAAAAAACGCGTACGTAAAACAATAGACGGCCGCGTACCCGACCGCACCCGCAACAAACCATGCCGCGATCCGGCGATATGCACGGTTCTGATAGCATAACCACGCTGTCGCAAGCGAACCAATTCCCAAAAACGAAATGTCGGCCAGCCAAAAAGCCAACAGCGAGGTTTCTGACGTTCGTTCCAACAAAAAATATTGGCGCGCTGATGGGAACCAGTAAAGGGCCGCCCACCACGCGATCACGGCGACGCCCTGAAACGTAAAATAAGCGGCAGCCGAATGACGGACCTTCGCCGCACCGGCTTGTTCCTGAGCTTCTATCATTTCGAGACCTTTTTGAGCACCTCCTCGATCCGTTTTCGTCCGCTTTCCTTTTCGATCTCGCTTAGACGCGAGTTGAGAACCTTCATAAAATGTTCCCGGTTTTCCGAATTCACGACCGGTAAGGCTTTTTCGGCATACATCGGCAGCTGGTTAGTCGGGCACCTTAGCATTTGCTCCAACAAAAGCGGAAATGTCTGATGGGCATATGAGGGCATGGCCGACAGGCCTATCAAAATATTCACACAGTGGTCGCGGCTAATGACCGAGCCTTTATTCGCCGCGTCGATGATCTTCGGCAATGCCAAAAAGATCCCCGCCGGTTTTTCACTAACAAGACACCTGATCGCCGTCATCGCTCCCCATTGCAACCGATTGTCTTTACTTTCAAGCAGGTCGAGAAATACCTGTATATGTGACTCGATCAATTTCGGGTTTACATATCCGACCTCGTACAAGACCTTGATGCAGTCGAATCGGATCCCTTTATTTTTGTTGTAAAGGTTTTCGACAAGTTCGGCGACCGCGTCTTTGTCGCTATCCCCGATGACGACCGCGGCCAACTCTTGGTTCGGGACTTCGTCTCGCCGGTTCATAGAAGTTGCGAGTTTGGAAATTGTGCTCATACGTTCGCGTGATTATATAGGCGCCCGGCTTCAATGCGAAAGGCCTTTATTACTGTTGCATGTATAAAATACTTGACTGTCCATGCAACAATATGGGATCATCTATCGGACATTTCGCGATGCACGGCCTAGTCTTGGTCGTGTCGCACCAAACAAAAAGCTCTTCAAGAAAATACGGGGCTCACGGGCGCAAACATCTTAAGGCGAGATCATGCACGTCGCCCGAAAATGGAATGAGACACTCGTGGCTACGCGGGAAATTTTGTCTTTTTGTTAACGTAAATGGATGACGATCGAGATCACAAACCGTTCATTACCAGGGATCTGTCGTCAGTTGGCGAAGAACGACGTTCGCTTTGAACGGGTCTTGTCGGCATACGGCGTTCCGCCGCTCTGGGACCGGCCGGCGGGGTTTGAGACGCTGCTGCAGATCATTCTCGAACAGCAGGTTTCGCTTGCATCGGCAAAGGCGTGTTATGACAAACTCACGGCGACGTTAAAACAGGTTACTCCGGCAAGCCTGATGACTCTCGACGACGCGGCTATGAAACAGGTCGGATTCTCGCGGCAGAAAACAGCCTATGCGAGATATCTGGCAGAAGCTGTTGTTAACAAAAAGCTCGATCTTGACGACCTTAATAATAGGCCGGACGATGAGGTCAAGTCTGAGCTTATGCGTCTCAAAGGCATCGGCGAATGGACGAGCGACATTTACCTTTTGATGGCGCTGCTGCGGCCCGACGTCATGCCCCGCGGCGACATCGCCCTGCACACAGCCTGGCACAAGCTTTCAGGCGAGCCCAGGCCCTCGGCTGACGAGTTTCTTGAGATAGCCGTTGCGTGGCGACCTTACCGTTCGGTCGCCGCGAGAATGTTGTGGCATTTCTACTTGTCTGAAAGAAAAAAGGCACGGGAAAGCAGGTCTTGAAAAGTTTTAAAAACAACGAGGAATTGGTCTTGGATAACGCCGCAAACTATTTTGTATCAAGCACTTGGGTGTCCCACACGAGACGTGATACACCCGTCAGACGCTGGGACACTTTAGGACAGGCCGAGACGTCTGAAAGACGCCGCTCCGGTCGTGTTTGGGCGAGTAATTTGCTACCTTATTCCGCAATGACAAAGATCCTTGATGTGGGCTGTGGAGCAAATAAATACGAGGGTGCTATCGGGCTCGACAGCAATCCCCGAACCGCCGCCGATGTCATCCATGACCTCGGTTCTGTTCCCTATCCGTTCACCGATGACGAATTCGACCTGATAGTCTCGCGACACGTTGTCGAACACGTACCAGACGTAATGGCCTTTATCGCCGAACTTTACCGGATCACAAAACATATGGGACACATCCGGCTGGTGACACCGCATTACACGAATCCCGACTGGGCGACCGATCCGACGCACCGCAATCACATTAATTCGTACACGTTCAATACATTCATCGCGGGCCGCCGTGTATTTGATTTCTATACTGATATTCAGCTAAAGCCGGTCCGGACGTATGTCTCACTGTTGGGACTGTGGAAGGCTCTCGGCATTGAATTTATCGTGAATCTCGATCAGAGATTCTATGGATTGCGTTTTTTGAGAAAGTTTTGGGAGCATTACCTGAGCTACATTTTTAGAGGCAAGGAACTGCATTTTGAGTTCGAGGTGATAAAACCGGACAAAGCGTCGCTGAAATAAACCTTTGGCGGCTCGTCGGGTGGCCAACTTCCCGACACGTTTTTCTCATCTGTAAAGTTAGCTGAAATTATCTTTTAAGTATCGATCTGAGGCCGTTTATGAAAATCAAAATATTTGCTGCATTTGCCAGTGTCCTTCTCGTGCTTGATCTCGCCGGTGGCGCGCTCGCCGGCGGTAAGCGCGACCGTAAAGCCCGGGCCCAAACCCAGCCGCTAGTCGCACTTTTGCCCGCATCTGACGTTGTTGCAACGCTCGACGGACGCCGCTTTTTTGGCGAGGCGCTGCCACGCATTTTATCCAGCAATCAGCCGATTCTTTCATCGATAGTCGCTAAGATCGACGAGATGCAGACGAAAACCGGCCTCGACGTCAGGCAGTTCGAGTCAATTGCCGTCGGTGTTGCAGCTCGAAAGATCGCGGCGAAGGATTATGACCTCGACCCGGTCGTGATCGCCCGCGGACAGATCAACTCGTCGGCACTGATCGGGGCAGTTAAATTGGCTTCGAACGGCAAATATCGCGAGGAAAAGATCGGCACGCGTACCATTTACGTTATATCCGGCAAAGATCTCGCGACTGCCGGTGGCCAGGCTGTCAGAACGACAGGAACGGCTGACAAATTCATGGATAAATTGTCGTCCGACGTCGCCGTAACGGCGTTTGACGGCAACACGATCATTTTCGGAACGCCGGACCGAGTCAGGCTAACGCTCGGCGCAAAATCGCGGGTCGGCACTGATATTTCCGGCCTTTTAGGCAAACGCGAATCGTCCGTTTTGAATTTCGCCGCAAAAATGCCCGATGGAATGAGCGCCTTCGTTCCGCTCGATAACGACGAGCTCGGAAAAAATATCGATTCGGTGCGTTATCTCTTTGGCAGCATGGACGTCGGGGTCGCGGGAGCTGGCCTGAATCTAACGGCGAGAACGCTGCAGAACGCGCAGGCTCAAGGGCTATTGGAAACGCTGGAAGGGCTGCAGATGCTTGGAAAGGCCTTTCTCGGCGGTTCGAAAGGTCCGGACAAACAAGTCTATGCGAGGCTGATCGAGAATGCCAAGTTTACCGCGAAAGGCAATGAGGTGATACTTGACCTTCAAGTACCGCAAGGCGATATCGACATTTTGGTTGGATATTTGAAATAACGGGTTCGATCGGTAGAGCCGCCCTCGCCGGCGGCCCTACTGTCTATCGGCGGCGTGGCTCGAATCGGCGGCGTGGCTCGAATCGGCGTCGAGGCGTTGCAAACCTTTCGACGTCAGTATTTAGCTGGCCGTTATCGTTAAATAGCGGGTAGAGCTGAAGGTCGTTGGAGAGATAAGCAGCCCTTAGCTCGACCGGCCTCGTCCCGGCACGGTTGATCACCCGAACAGTCGTGCCGCGAACTTCGCCGATCCACGACGCAAACTCCTCAGCGCGGCCGACCGTCGCCGACAGCAGCAGCATGCGAATCCTTTTAGGTGTAAGAATGATCGATTCCTCCCAGACGTGTCCGCGTTCATCATCGGCAAGGTAATGGGCCTCGTCAAGAACAACAAGATCGGTCGCGACCTGCTCACCGCTTCGCATAGCGTCAAAAAGCTGATTCCGATAGATCTCGGTGGTCCCGACAATCAGCGGCGCATCTGCATTCTCTTTCCTGTCACCTGTCAAAATGCCGACCTGTTCTGGTCCGAATTCAGCAGTGAACTCGACGTACTTCGAGTTCGTAAGAGCTTTTAATGGTGTGGTATACCAGGCACTGAGCCCCTTTTCCAACAGCCGCCGGATCTCTTCTCGAGCTATCCAGGTCTTTCCGCTGCCGGTGGGAGCCGTCACCAAAACATCCTCAGATTCGATCACGCTGAGCGCCTCGAGCTGAAACGGATCAGCTGCGAACGGCACACTTTCGGGAACGCCGATACCAGACAAAAGCCGCTCTACGGCACGTTTTTGCTGGGGCGTCTGATCGGAAATATGAGAGGAACTTTCGACTTCGGAAAATCGTTTGTTGCTATGATCGTCTGATCGTCGGCGGCCGGACCTCCGCTGTCCGCGACCCTGTTGACCGTCACCTGTTCTGGAACGCCGCATATATTGCAATTTTAATGGTTTGCGGGGGCGAAGTCTATATCTTCCCAAGGACGTTAACAGGTGTTAAAATACTTAATTTGCACCGCAACGCAATTGCGGTGCTGTGCGTCTAAAACCTTAGTTGTTTAGTTTTAGCGGAATTTTTAGCAGTTTTCTTACTTTTTATGTTCGAGCAGGAATTAAACGATCACGAGTCTTCGAGGGTAAAATCTGAAAAAGGTGATCTTTTTTACAATTACGAGGTCAGGAATTGGGATCTTACGCCGCGGATCTACAAGATCCTCGCGGCCTCAGCGATCGGCAACATTTTATTTCTGGTCGTTTTTGCTCAGGCCGACCTGCTTACCCGCCGCGGATGCGACAGCCCCTTTGTGGGCCGCGTCTGCCAGGTGTTAGATACCGTTTATGTCGGGGCTTTGTTGTTTGGAACAGAGCGAGATTATGTCGATGCTGAATATGAAAAGATCGATCTCGGCGACGCCGATATAACTTACATCGACGTCAGCAATGTCGATGCTCCGTTGTCATATCCCGAGGGTTATTTTCAGATCGCAAATCCTGAGCAGTTCGCGATGATGCAGCAGACCGGTATCGATGGACCGACGAATGGTTTTTCGATCCCGACAGGCCCGCTGCCTTCGAATCCGACTCTGGGCAGTCCGCTCATTAATACGCCGCCGGTGATGCCTAATCCCAACTCGAACCCGATCAAGGGTAATATTCCGGATTCGCCGTTCACGGTCGACGGTGACGATAATATTGTCGCTGGAGTTCGGAAAGGTAACCGCGGCGGACGACCAATTAATCCCAAGGCCGACAACACAAAGATCGACGACGGTAAGACGGCTGACGCGAATGCCGGCAATCCGACCGTCGATCCCACCGATCCTGTAAACCCTGAAGAGATAAATAGAAGGCCGTTCACTGATCTCGGTAATATGGTCAATGGTCTGCTCGAAACAAAACAGATCAATCTGGAAAGTGAGTTTTCTCTTTCCGCTAAAGGGAAATTGAACAAGGATGGGCGGCTTGACGAAAAGACGTTCAAGTTTGGAGTCGGAACAAGTCCGGATCCGAAAATGATCGAGGTCGTTAAGGAATCGATCGAGGCGATCAACGAGAGCGGATACCTTCAGTATTTAAGTCAGCTGAGCGGCAAGGACCTGGAATTGTTGATAAAACAGGATTCGGCGAATCTGAGCGCGGTTGTGCAATCCGAGTTGGAATCGGAAAATCGGGCGCGTACGATCAGCAGCCTTTTGAATTCTCTGATCAGCTATAAGAAAAAGCAGAAAGAAACGGCGGCTGCCGATCAAAATGATAAAGATGATCTTGTCCTTCTTGAAGGGGCAAAGGTGGAAAATATCGGCAAGCGTATTGTAATAACTTTTGATGTGCCCAAGGACGTGGCATTAAAGATGATCCAGCGAAAGCTAGCCGAACAGGCGGCTGAACTTAAAAAGGAGAACGGTACGGCTCTGGCTCGGCCGAACGACAACACTGCTATCAAGTAGTCTCGAGTGACCTGTGAAAGTGATAAAGAATCACAATTCGATCCTATTTCTAACGACTTTGGGCGTCTATCTTGGCCTTGTCCTGGTCGGCGGTGCTGTTCCGCAAGCGTTCGCGCATTCAGCCACGGCAAAGCACTTCGAGCTGACTGATGAGATCGAGATCGAGGATGATCTGGATAAAAATCCGGACGCCGAGGCATCGACTCTCAACGAGTCTCTCGGCGTATATCTTCAGGATGTAGAATTCTTTCTCACCGGATTGCGGCGGTTAAGGGTCAGCGGCAGATTCGACGCGTTTCGTGAAACGTTCGAGGTCGCGCAGTCGACAGTACTTCCCTGCGTTCCCGCCAATAAGACCGGAAGCTATTCGGCGGAAAAGTTCGCGACCGAGAACGAATGGCTTCGGCCGTCGCTTGAGCTTTTCAGCAAACGCCTGACAGACGGTTATTCTCTGGCCGATTGTCTGCCTAATGATCGTCTCACAGGACTCGAAGCCACGTCGTCAAAATTCGCGGTAACGCTTGATAAGAGTTCTTTTTCGGTCGAGGTCAGGGTCAAAAAGACCTCCCGGATAGAGGCACAGCGGCTGTTGTCGGAACTCAAACAGACGTACAAGCTGTTCGTTCCGACAACTAGCAATAGCGTCCGCAGCCGAATTTACGAAAACACTACATTCCGGGCAGAAAACGATCAGGTCTTTATAGTCACACGCCTTCCTCGCGCAGGTCTCAGCCGGTTGCTCAACGACGCGTCTTAAGGGCAGGCCGGACCGCTGATTAATTTCTATTCGAATCCGACTCGCCAAATCCAGAGAATCTTATTGCTGAAGATCCGAGATATTACTCTCGGTGTTCATCAATCGCACATTTCGGCCGCACCGTTCTGTGCCGCTTCATTGAGGAAAATATGGCTGTTAATAGTTTTGCAGATAAATTTGTAAAAAAGGTGTTTGGCTCGAGCAGCGACATCTTCTTAAAAAAGGTAAAACCGGACGTTCAACAGATAAACGATCTCGAACCAATGATCGAAAAACTCACAGATGATGAGTTAAAAGCGCAGACGACAAAGTTTAAGGAAAAGATTGCCGCGGCGCTCGACGGCATTACCGAAAAGGTCGCGCGACGTAACGCCGAACAGGATATCTTGCACGAGTTGCTGCCCGAGGCATTCGCAACCGTCAGAGAGGCGTCGAAACGCGTTACGGGAATGCGGCATTTTGATGTCCAGATGATCGGTGGTATAGCGCTTCATCAGGGACGGATAGCCGAGATGCGAACGGGTGAAGGTAAAACGCTGGTCGCGACCCTGCCGTCTTATTTGAACGGCCTTACCGGACGCGGCGTCAATGTAGTTACCGTGAACGACTATCTGGCTTCCCGCGATGCCGAGTGGATGGGCAAGATCCATCAATTTCTCGGTCTAAGTGTCGGCTGTATTCAGAACGACATGGATGATTACGAGCGTAAGGAAGCGTATGCCTTCGACATCACATACGGGACCAACAATGAATTCGGCTTCGACTATCTTCGCGATAATATGAAGTTCGATGTCGAGTCGCTCGTACAACGTGACCATTACTTCGCGATCATAGATGAGGTTGACTCTATTCTCATCGACGAGGCCCGTACGCCTCTTATCATTTCTGGTGCGACCGACGAAGCGACCGATAAATACTTTTCGGCAAATGAAATTATTCCGCGTCTTGAGCGTGGACATAAAGACGAAGAAACCAAGGTAACGACTGGAGATTATCTTCTGGATGAAAAGAATCATTCGTCGGTACTTACGGAGCAGGGCGTTTCGAAAGCAGAAAAGTTGCTGGGTGTGTCGAATCTTTATGACCCGGCCAACATGGATCTTCTTCATTGTGTCGAACAGGCGTTGAAGGCACACACTCTTTATAAGAGTGACCATCATTACGTTGTGCAGGACGGCGAGGTGATCATCGTCGACGACTTTACTGGCCGGTTGATGCAGGGACGCCGCTGGTCTG